>CBDUKC010000038.1:0-15715 GCA_965367705.1 uncultured Maribacter sp.
CCAAAGATGCGGTTTCCCTATTGGTAACCTGTTTTGTAATCTTAAGCTGTCTCATTAAAGTAAATTAAGTTCAATTTGCATAGACTGCATATACTTATACGTAAAAATCTACGGAATGTTACAATTGGGTAAAAAAAAGATGATTTTAACGATAAACGGTACAAAAAAGCCCCAACATTAAAGTTGAGGCTTGTAATTTTACTTAGAATAGAACTTAATCTCTTCTCGGTTTACGATCACGGTTATCTCTACCGCCTCGTCTATCGTCTCTTCCACGAGAATTATCTCTTGGTGGTCTTTCAACAAAACCTTCTGGTTTTGGTAAAAGCGCTTTACGAGAAACTTTCTCTTTACGTGTTCTTGGGTCCGTACCTAAATACTTCACTTCGAATTCGTCACCCATGTTTACCACATCGGTAACATTTTCTGTGCGTTCCCAAGCTAATTCGGATACGTGTAATAAGGTCTCGTTGCCAGGAGCATCAAGATATTCTACAACCGCTCCGAAATCTAGCATTTTGATAACTTTAACCTTATAGGCCTCGTTCATTTTAGGTTTGAACATTAAAGAATCGATTTTTGCTAAAACAGCATCGATGCCATTTTGATCTGTACCCAAAATTTCAACAATACCTTCTTCGGTAACAGGATCTTCGTTTATAACGATAGTAGTACCTGTTTCTTTTTGAAGTTCTTGAATTACTTTTCCACCAGGTCCAATAAGGGCTCCAATGAATTCGTTAGGAATTGTACGCGTTACCATTTTTGGCGAATGTGGTTTCACATCTGCCGCTGGAGTAGCGATGGTATCCGTTAATTTCTCAAGAATGTGTAAACGACCTGCTCTAGCTTGCTGCAATGCATTCACTAGAATCTCGTAAGACAATCCTTTTACTTTAATGTCCATTTGGCAAGCCGTAATACCATCAGCGGTACCAGTTACTTTAAAGTCCATATCTCCCAAGTGATCTTCATCACCAAGGATATCAGAAAGAACAGCATATTTTCCAGAGACTGCATCGGAAATTAATCCCATAGCGATACCTGAAACTGGTTTTTTCAACTGAACACCTGCGTCCATCATTGCCATGGTGCCCGCACAAACCGTTGCCATAGAAGAAGAACCGTTAGATTCCAATACTTCAGAAACGATACGAACAGTATATGGACAATCATCTGGTACCATACCTTTTAAGGCACGCTGAGCTAAATTACCATGTCCTACTTCTCTACGTGATGTTCCACGAATTGGTCGTGCTTCACCAGTACAAAAAGGAGGGAAATTATAGTGCAAATAGAAATTTTCTTCACCTTCGTGAGATGGCATATCTATTTTGTTCGCATCTCTAGAAGTACCCAAAGTTACCGTTGCCAATGCCTGAGTTTCCCCACGAGTAAAAATAGCTGATCCGTGTGTAGACGGTAAATAATCGATCTCACACCAGATTGGACGAATCTCATCTGTCTTACGGCCATCTAAACGCAAACCTTCGTTTAAGGTTAGGTCACGAATAGCGGCTTTTTCCGCTTGTCGGTAATATTTGGAAACCAAGCCACCGAAGTCTGCTAATTCTTCTTCTGAAAAAGTAGCCTTTATTTCTTCTTTGATTTCATTAAATGCAGCACTTCTTTCATGCTTTGCAGAACCAGCTTTTGCTATGGCGTATACTTTATCGTATGCCATATCGTGAACTTTCTTTGCAAGGTCTTCATCAGAACGCTCTTCAGGATACTCACGAACTTCTTTTTTTCCAAAAGCTTCCGCTAGGCGTAATTGAGCAGCACATTGTACTTTAATAGCCTCGTGCGCAAACTTGATAGCGTCTGCCATTTCCTCTTCGGAGATTTCATCCATCTCACCTTCTACCATCATAACCGAATCTGCAGATGCACCAATCATCATGTCGATATCCGACTCTGCTAATTGCGCTCTTGTTGGGTTGATGATGAATTCACCATTAACACGACCAACTCTAGCTTCTGAAATTGCACATTCAAAAGGAAAGTCAGATAATTGAATTGCCGCAGATGCTGCCAAACCGGCCATAGCTTCCGGCATAACATCTTCGTCATGAGACATTAATTGAATCATCACCTGCGTTTCAGAGTGATAATCTTTTGGAAAAAGTGGGCGTAAAACACGATCCACCAATCGCATTGTCAATACTTCACCATCACTAGGTCTTGCTTCTCTTTTAAAGAAACCACCTGGGTAACGACCAGCAGCTGCGAATTTTTCGCGATAATCTACCGTAAGCGGAAGAAAATCCAAATCTTTTTGTTCATAATTGGAAACTACCGTACACAATAGCATACATTTTCCAGATTGAACAACAACAGAGCCATGTGCCTGTTTTGCTAATTTTCCGGTTTCGATAGAAATTTCTCTACCATCACCAAGGTCTATGACCTCTCTAAATACTTTTGGAATCATAAAATTGATTTTTACCCGATACCTATCGGGATTTTGTTAAACAATGGTCATCTGGTTGTTGAGGCCAGAAGGTTGTGTTGTTGTATGTGCTTTAAGCACTCGACCAATGAAAAACTGTGTGCAGCTTTTAATTTTGCCTATCACACCATAAGATGTGATTTCAGGACTTTGAAATATTATATACAGAACCTGAGTTCCGTTAAATAAAAAAGAGGGAAGCTAGGCTTCCCTCTAAATATATTATTTTCTAATGTTTAATTCCTTGATAAGCTCACGATACTTAACAACATCGTTCTTTATCATATAATCTAAAAGACTTCTTCGTTTACCCACAAGCTTTACTAATGAGCGTTCTGTGTTGTAGTCTTTGTGATTTTTTTTCAAGTGACCGGTCAAATGATTGATACGGTGTGTGAACAATGCAATTTGTCCTTCGGTAGAACCTGTGTTCTCCGCTTTTCCGCCGTGTTTCTTAAAGATTTCGGCTTTTACTTCTTTTGTTAAATACATTCCAATATTAGTTTAATGATTTTTATGTATCTGATTGATTTTCAAACAGGCTGCAAAGATAGAAATATTTTCGTCATGTGCATATTTTATGCTGATTAAAACTTTTTTGTTTGATTAAGTCAGAGCGTCATAACCTTTTAAAATAATTGTTATGAAAAAAAGCCTAACAAAGACTGGCTTTTTTGGTTGGTGGCTATTGTCAATTGCGTTAGATGTTTCATTTGAAAAAAGTAGAGAAACGCAAGATTTTGAAAGCACTGAAGTAATTTCACGCACAGAACTTAAAATAAATGATGAAGGGGAACTTATCTCCGATGAGATTAGTAGTATTGAGGAGGACATTTATGCTGACGGTGATATACGCCTGACATCCAAAAGCACTTATTTTTTCAGTCATTTGCCAGAATATGCAACGGTCACTACGCTAATTACCGACATTACTAAAGAAAAACCATTGATTTCGGAGAAGGGTGCGAATTGCGAAATGGGAATTTACTAAACGGAATTGTCAATCTAAGTTATTTGAAAGATCTGGTAGCTGCAACGAAAACGCTAAGTCTTACGTTGAAAAGTTTCACCTACAATGGGTTTGAAGTAAAGGGAAGTGTTACCATCAAACGTTCACGTGTAAATAAAATTGGTAAGCCACAAGCAAATGTGGTATCTAAATTCAACGGTGTTTGGCCGGATGAATCTACAGCAAGTATCAGCGCGTATAGGTCACGGGAATGGATTGAGGGTTATGTTTCAGGTTTGGGGTTACAATTTTTTTTGATAATGGTAAATGCTACATATATGAATAAATTGGAGAGCGTATTTCAGAAAGTAAATATGGTTCCGTTACGCAGAGAATGGTCTTGTCGCTTTTTAGTAAGCGGGATACTTTCAATAACAAGAAACAAAGCAAGGACTACTGTTGATTTTGGAGATGGTCTTGTGATTCAAATAAAATATTGACTACTCCCAACGGGAATCCAAAGAGATGACATTCAGACGTTTCTTCAACAAATAGGAAAAGGATTCAATAAGGGATGATTGTTGGGAAAATCAATTTTTCAGCAGCTTTTCTTTTGCTTTAAAAAGAACAATTACCTGGAAGCGGCTCGGCTTCTTCAAGGTTTTGGGCAAAGTCACTATCTAATTGGGATGAGGAGAAGCCATCGGCAACCGAACCTTTGAAAACGTTGTTTCCGTAGCCGGTAGTATTCATGTGTGCCCTAACATATACTTCTTCGTTGGTAGCTATATTAAATCGATCTCCTAATCTGGTAAAAGGCTGTTCATCGACATGGCTATGGGTAAAGATTCTTCGATGTAAAAGGTTTCCTTCTAAATTAATGATTTCCCACCAATCGGCATATTGCTGGCATCCAAGGTCTGGACTTGAAATAGTAACACTGAATGAATATTGATTTTCTTCTCCTGAAACCGATACTTCGACTACACTAGCAACCCCATCAGTGGTTTCCTGTATACTTTCTTCTTTTGTACTTATGTTAATCTTGGGGTCAGTCGAATTATCTGTGGACGAACAGCATGTTATCCAAAAGGCAAAAAGAAGAAAAAAATAGGGTGATGGCGTTTTCATGCCTATATCGTATTAAGATCTTACAGGAATATTTTGTATTAAATCAATGTAAAGGTTTACCTTTTTCTTTAGCTCTCTACGGTGAGTGATAAAATCTAAAAACCCATGTTCCAATAAAAACTCCGAGGATTGAAATCCATCTGGTAGGTCTTTACCTGTAGTATCCTTAACGATTCGTGGTCCAGCAAAACCGATTAATGCACCTGGTTCTGCAATGTTGATATCTCCCAACATTGCATAGGATGCTGTTGTTCCGCCTGTAGTTGGGTCGGTACATAAGGAAATATAAGGCAATCCTGCTTCTGCCAGTTGTGCTAGTTTTACTGAGGTTTTAGCCAGTTGCATTAAGGAAAGAGCAGCTTCCATCATACGGGCGCCGCCCGACTTAGAAATCATTAGAAAGGGAACCTTCTTCTTTATTGCATGGTCTATTCCTCGTGCAATCTTTTCTCCAACAACACTCCCCATAGAACCGCCAATAAAGCTAAAATCCATACAGCAGATGACTATATCTTTTCCAAGTGATTTTCCATAACCTGTTCTAACGGCATCCTTGAGGCCCGTTTTTTTCTGGGCAGCTTTTAAACGATCCCCATACTTTTTCGTATCCTCGAACTTTAATGGGTCTTTTGAAGATAGCTTGGCATCCAATTCTGTAAACTTATTGTCGTCAAATAAGATTTCAAAATATTCCTTACTTCCTATGCGAACATGGTAATCGTCCTCTGGGCTTACATAAAAGTTATTGGCCAAATCATCGGACTCCACAATTTTTCCGGTGGGAGATTTATACCAAAGCCCCTTAGGGGTGTCTTTTTTTTCCTCGGTAGATGTTTGTATTCCCTTTTCTTTTCTTTTAAACCAAGCCGTCATATTATCCATATTTTAGAGTTAGTCTTAAAAAATTATAATGTGTTTACATTATTTAAGTCTTCAAAAGCCTTTTTTAATCGGTCTACGAATGTAGTTTCACCACTACGCAACCATACTCTAGGGTCGTAGAACTTTTTGTTGGGCTCATCAGACCCTTTTGGATTTCCTATTTGTGTTTGTAAAAAATCCTTATTATCCTGTACATAATCTCGTACACCTGCTAAAAATGCATATTGAAGATCGGTATCGATATTCATTTTGATAACGCCGTAACTAATTCCTTCTCTGATTTCTTCAACTGTTGAGCCTGAACCACCATGGAATACAAAATCGATATGGTTATGTTCTACTCCATATTTTTTTGAAATATACTCTTGGGAATTCAATAAAATCTTAGGAGTAAGCTTAACGTTGCCTGGCTTGTAAACCCCATGCACGTTTCCGAATGCAGCAGCTATCGTAAATCTAGGACTTACTTTAGATAGTTCCTCGTATGCATATGCTACTTCTTCTGGTTGTGTATATAATTTGGAATCATCGACATCTGAATTGTCTACACCATCTTCTTCACCACCGGTAATGCCCAATTCTATTTCTAAGGTCATATCCATTTTGCTCATGCGCTCCAAGTAGCCTTTGCAGATTTCGATATTTTCTTCTAAAGGTTCCTCTGAAAGGTCGATCATATGAGAGCTGAACAATGATTTTCCTGTTTCTGCATAATGCTTTTCACTAGCTTCTAACAATCCATCTATCCATGGCAGTAGTTTTTTTGCACAGTGGTCTGTATGTAAAATAACCGTAGCTCCATACGCTTCGGCCAATTGATGAACATGTTTTGCGCCAGCAATAGCTCCTTGAATCGCCGCATTCTGACCTTCATTTGAAAGGCCTTTTCCGGCATTGAACTGTGCGCCGCCGTTAGAAAATTGTATGATGACAGGGGCATTTAAACTAGCAGCTGTTTCCAGCACGCCATTTATGGTATTCGAACCTATTACATTTACCGCAGGTAGTGCAAAACCTTTTTCTTTTGCATAATTGAATATTTCTTGAACTTGATCTCCGGTAGCAACTCCCGGTTTTATATTATGAGCCATAGTCTATCTGGTCTTTAGTTTTCTAAAAATTAAGAAACAAAAGTAACAAAACTATTAGACTTAAAAAGGATAGTTTATGCCTAATTGTAGAACAGAATTAGCAAAATTATAATCCCTGAACCATCTTTTCGATTGTTCTTCCGCAGGATTGTAGGTTTTAAATCCAAGATCTAAACGAAATAAGAAATAGGTAAAATCATATCGGATTCCAAATCCAGTTCCTAGAGCAATGTCTCTTAAAGAAGACAGCCCATTGAAGGTAGCTTTAGGATTCTGTACATCATCAAAAACGTTCCAAATATTTCCTGCATCGGCAAAAATAGCTCCATTTACATTGCCCGCTACTGGGAAGCGATATTCTAGGTTGAGGGCTATTTTTAAGTTTGCCTCATTAAAGTCGTTTACAGCAGAGGTGCTTCCGGGCCCAAGGGAATATGGGAACCATGCTCTGTTGTCATTTGAGCCCCCTCCAAAGTAACTCCTTACGAAGGGAATGTTGTTAGAGTTGCCGTAGGGTATGGCAATACCAAAGAAAGATCTTGCTGCCAACACATTGGAGCGAGAAAGGTCCCAATATTTCACATAGTCCAGTTCTGTTTTAATATATTGGGAAAAAGGTACATTAAAGACCAATAGTTGGCCATCCTTTTCATTGAACGGAATAATACTGGACAGTCCTGCCAATAGATTTCCCGCACCTTCTACTTTCCAGCGAAACTGATAAAAACTATTATCGGTAACACCGTTCCTATTATTTTTATTAATTGTGTAGTTGGTGGTGAAAATAAGGTTGTTTTCCGTTAATCGTTGTTCTCGTTCGTCTATACTTTGAACTTCATTAAAATCTTCAAGTGTTAAGCCGTCTGATGACACAGGGATTTCTCCAGTTAGCACATCATCTATAAAATTATCTGTCCCAATAGGGGTCGGGTCTGTTACCTCTATGGGAGTTGTGAGGTTTCCATCTTCATTAAAATAAATGGGGTTTACTACGATATTGTCTTTTGTAGCTATCCTATTAAGTTCATTGTATGTATTGCTATATACATTAAAAAAACGCTCACTATTAACGTTGCGAACATATTGTACATTAATAAGTTCAATAGTATGTTTTTTAAATTCTGACGGTGTCCAATTATAGCTCAAAATATTATTTAAGGTCTGTTTGTCAAGTCCGATATTTCGTTGAAAACTTGTGCCAATTGCGACTTTTGTTTTTGGTAATGTATAGTTAGGGATTAATTTCGTTGTGTTTAGGAATGGAAACCAAATTCGTGGAAAGTCTAAGGTGACATCGCCACCTATTTCTGAGAAAAAATCTTCTTGAAATGAAGGGCTGCTTAAAAGACCAAACGTTGCATCACCAGATATGCTCAAGTTTTCGGCTCCTTTGAAAATATTCCTGATAAGAAGAGATGCGTTGAGTCCAACGCCTAGCCTTCTAATATTGGATCTACCAATATCAAAGTTCATTCCGAGAGAGTATTTCGTTTTAGGGGCCAAATAAATACTTGTGTTTACGTTATTGGTAGTACTGTCTTCTTCAAAGATAATGTTAGGGTACTTAAAAATGTTTAAGCTGTTCAATTGTCTGGATGTTCTTATTTTATCCAGATCCCTGTACGTATTCCCTTTTTTAAAGAAAACTGCATTTGCCAAGGTTTTGGGCTTTATTTGAAATTTTCCAGAATAGAATATGGTGTAATCACCATATTCTATTGCCTTTAAAGAATCTTTGTTGTCAGAGGCAAGATAATCCGTGTATATGTTTATTTTGTTTATTTTTTCCACCTTGTACTCGGTGGTGGTTACCTCGTTTTCTCCACGTCTTTTTAAATCACCAATATTTAGGACTACATTCATTTTTTGATCTTCTCCCATTACAGAAGTGTCCCTAGCAATATCGTATGTAATCGAACTTTCTTGAAAATTGCGAATGCCGTTATTTCTAAATATAGTGGTGAGCCTTCCTCTTTCCGCATTGAAAATGTCACGGTCAAATTGTTGTCCTTTTTTAACCAGGGATTGTCCTGAGTTTATAAAGTATAAGGAGTCTATTGCTTTAGAGGATATTTCATTTGAAAGGGAGTCTACCAAAAAAGGTTTTCCAAGTGCAATCTTATAGGCTACAGCTGCTCTTTTTTTTCTATCGGTAGTGTCTATGCTATAATGTGTGGTATTATTAAAATATCCTCTGTCGTAGTAATAGGAGCTTAAGCGTTGTAGGCTTCTGCGTGTTTTAGATGTATCAAGTACTACAGGAGCTTCACCAATATCTTTTAACCAATTGCTTAACCCCGACACTAAAAAAGACTCACCTAAACGATCCACTTGTTTTCCCGAGAGAGCCTTGGTGAGTCTTTCTTTTCTTTTGGGCTTGCTACTAAGCCATGACTGGTACAATGAGTCTGGGTTTTCCTTGGCTAGGTTGTATAGATTTAACCGCAATGGATAGCCTAAAAGTGACGCATTGGGTTTTTGATAAATTAGGCTTTCTATGACTTCATTTTTTACTTCAAGAGAATCCACGAATAATTGATTTTTTATGACCAAAAATTCGTCGGCATCAACTTTTTTTAAGGAATTACACGACAAGACAACCATTGCCAGAAGCGATAATAAGCTTATTTTAGCTATGTTGTTTTTAAAGCATAGTGCCGTATTCATAGAAATCAAAAATACATTATTTGAATGGTTGTTAAAAGTGAATTGAAACTAATAAAAAGCTTACAGCAAAAAAAGTACCGGAATGAACATGGGCTATTTGTTATAGAGGGAAAAAAAGGTTTGCAAGAGCTCTTAAGTTCTTCAATTAAGCCATATAAAATTTATGTTTCCAATGCTTTGGAGTTAGACATGACTTGGGATGGTGTAGAACGAGTGTCAACCAAGGAATTACAGCAAATGAGTGCTCTTAAGAATCCAAACGGTGTATTGGGAGTGTTTTATATTCCTCCTCCATTGCCTTTGGATTTTAAGGATTGGATCGTCCTTTTAGACGGTATCCAGGATCCAGGTAATTTGGGGACAATCATTAGATTGTGCGACTGGTTTGGGATTACCAATTTGATCTGCTCCAATAACACAGTAGATTGTTATAATCCAAAAGTATTGCAGGCCACGATGGGGTCAATTGCCAGGGTAAACGTAGTTTATCAAGATATCGCACTTTTTTTAAAAACCAACCCCCTACCAGTTTACGGTTCGTTTATGGATGGTGCATCCGTTTATGAAAGCGAGTTGCCTAACAAGGGAGTTCTAATTATGGGTAATGAAGGAAAGGGTATTTCTGATGAGATAAAGGAATTTTGTAGTTATACGATTACAATTCCGCAATATGGTAAGGAAACAACAGAAAGCCTTAATGTGGGAACGGCATCCGCTATTTTATTAAATGAGATACGTCGCCAAGGATAATCTTTTATTCAAAAGTGAAGTTTACAAATATACCTCTAGTGCGCATTGCATCAACATTTCCTGTCCATGGGCTGCTGGGATCGTTGTCACGTATTAGTTCATCCGTGAGTGCAAAAACACCTCGGATCGAAGGACTAAACTTGAAGTATTCCAAATAAAAATCGATACCAAAACCCAACTCGTAATTATAGACCCATTTTGTCATTCTAAACGTACCTGCGCTGTTGTCGTCTAGGCTACTTTCGTTACTTCCTAAGTTTAAGGACATAGAGCCACCACCAATAACAAATGGTTTCCAATTCCCTATTCTTCGGGCGCTTGCTTTGAGTAAGAGGGGAAAGTTGATATAGGTAGATTTAATTTCTCTTATGGCATCCCGCTCTTCGTCAAAACCAGGGAATCCAATAGTTCTTGCGGTATAGTGTAAACCGGGTTCTAATCGAAGATCTAGGAATTCGTTCAAGCGCATTTCTCCAATAAGTCCAACGTTAAAACCTAAAGTTTTTGTAGTTAGAATGTCTCGATCATTATCTATATAATCAAACTTGAAATCGTATTGGTTAAAACCTAAGAAGTAACCATAGTTTAGAAACTTCTTATCCTCGTTCTCTTTATTGAGTACAGGTCTTTCGTTAAATTGTGCATTGGTCAATTGTGCAGTGCACAATGCTACAATACCTATCAAAATCCATTTCTTCATCTAAGCTTAATTACTAAAACCAGCAATGATGTTGACTAAACTTTAGCGTATTGAAATATAAAAACACTACGCTTTTTTAGCAATATATATCGATGCTACCCCAAATGTTTGGGGGATATTGGTTACCTCTATAAACCCAATTTTGAGCAAAATATTGTTGAAGGTTTGCCCATGAGGAAAAACAGCTGCGGATTCACTTAAATAACCGTAGGCAGAATTATCTTTTGAGAATAATTTACCGATTATCGGGAGTATGTATTTTGTGTATAGGTGATACCCTTGTTTAAAAGGTGTTTTTGTGGGTACTGAGGTTTCAAGAATCACCAAGGACCCTTGTGGTTTAAGTACACGGAGAATTTCTGAAAGACCCGTTTCTAAAGTTTCAAAGTTCCTAACGCCAAAGGAGACGGTAACGGCATCGAACGAATTGTCTTCAAAAGTTAGTTTTTCACTATCACCAACAACCATTTCGATAGTGCTATCTAAGTTTTTGTGTGTTATTTTGTCTTTTCCTACTGCCAACATACCTGGAGATATATCCAGACCTACGATTTTTTTTGCTCCAGTTTTCACTAGCGCAATGGCTAAGTCCCCGGTGCCTGTAGCGATATCCAATATCGTTTGTGGTTCTTCTTTCTTAAGTAAAGCCACCACTCTCTTTCTCCATTTAATATCTATTCCGAAGGAGATAACACGGTTTAATCCATCATAATCCTTCGATATTGTATCGAACATTTTGGTAACCTGTTCCTTTTTTCCAAGAGCAGAGTCTTTGTACGGCGTGACCTTTTCGGGCATAACAATAATTTTTATGCAAAGATACGATATAGGAAAATAGACTTTCAAAAATTCCTATGTATGGACCGTAATAACACAGTTGGTTAAAAAGATTAAAAAAAACGATTACCTAATAAAATTATGTAATTTTGCAATGTATTACAAGCCTATTTCATTGAACATTTAATGTGAAACGATAAAATTGCGAAGCAATAAAAAGCGTCATATACACTACAAATAGGTAATCGAAAAAATTAAATGAAAATTATTATTGCAGGTGCAGGTGAGGTAGGGTTTCATTTGGCTAAGTTGCTTTCCTACGAATCGCAAAACATCACATTGATAGATACGCACAAAGAGAGTCTTGCGTATGCGGATAATCATTTGGACATACGCGTATTGAAGGGTGATGCTACTTCTATTTCAGTCCTTAGAGATGCCCAAGTTGAGGATTCTGATTTAGTTATTGGGGTAACCTCTTCTGAAACTACCAATATTACGCTTTGTATGTTGGCTAAACAATTGGGATGTAAGCAGACAATCGCTAGGATTTCCAATACCGAATTTGTTGACAATAAGGAGTTACTCAAATTTTCGGAGTTGGGTATAGACGAATTGATATCGCCGGAGGAGTTGGCCGCTACTGAAATTCAATTGTTATTGAATAAATCGGCCTTTAACGATACGTTTGAGTTTGATGATGGAAAATTAATATTAGTGGGTGTTTCCTTACCTAAATCAGCGCCTTTCGTAGGTAAGATGGTAAAGGAGGCAGCTAATATTTTTACTGAACTTCATTTTATGCCTATCGCTTTGCAGCGAATGGGAACTCAGTATACGGTTATTCCACGAGGAGATACTGTTTTTAAAGAAGGTGATCAAGTTTATTTTATTACGGTAAAAGAAGGTGTAGATGAGCTGTACAAGCTTACTGGAAAGAAGAAGGAGGATATTAAAAATGTAATGATTCTTGGAGGTAGTAAGGTAGGTTACAAAACAGCTCGGGATTTATGTAATAATAAGTTTAACGTGAAGCTTATTGAGATTAATAAAGAAAAAGCGTTTGAATTAGCGGACGATTTGCCCAATGCACTGGTAATTAACGGAGACGGAAGGAACGTGGAGCTTTTAGATGAGGAAAGTCTGGAATCAATGGACGCATTTATTGCTGTTACGGGTAATTCTGAAACAAACATCATGTCTTGTTTGGTTGCTAAGTCCAAGCATATAAAAAAGACCATTGCTTTGGTTGAGAATATGGATTATTTCCATTTGTCCCATTCAATTGGTATAGATACGTTGATCAATAAAAAGTTGTTGGCGGCAAATAATATCTTTAGGCATGTTAGAAGAGGTGAAGTGGTTGAATTAATGCGATTAAATAACCTCAATGCAGAGATTTTAGAGTTTAACGTAAAAAAGGACTCCCGAGTTACTGGAGCGGTCATCAGAGACCTTAACTTTCCTAAAGGCGCAACGATTGGTGGTGTTGTTCGAGACGGCGAAGGTATTATTGCTTTAGGAGGGTTTGAAATTAAAGCTGGGGATAGGGTAGTGGTTTGTTGTCTCCCTGAAGAAATATCTAAAATAGAACGAATGTTCCTATAACATGCGCCTAAATTCAAGGATTATATTTCATATCATGGGGTTACTGCTCCTATGTAACGGCGGTTTTATGCTACTCGCAGCCGTTGTGAGCGCCATTTATAAAGACGGTGCAGCGCTGAGTATTACGCTAGCATCAATTTCAACTATGTTTGCTGGGGTTTTTGCGATGTACTATACTCGTGGTCATCGTAAAGAGGTTAAGAAAAAGGAAGGCTATATTATTGTGACCTTTGGATGGATAGTGATGTCTATATCGGGAATACTTCCTTATATATTTTCAGGAGCGATTCCTGATATCACCAATGCCTTTTTTGAGACTATCTCTGGGTATACGACAACCGGAGCGTCTATAATGGATGATATTGAGTCTATGCCAGAGGGAATTTTATTCTGGAGAAGCCTTACCCATTGGATTGGCGGAATGGGAATTATTGTTTTGGCAATTGCCATTCTGCCCTTGTTAGGTATTGGAGGTATGCAGTTGTTTACTGCGGAGGCTCCTGGACCTAGTGCAGATAAATTACACCCGAGGATTACCGATACTGCCAAACGTTTGTGGTTAATCTACGTGGGGTACACCATAGCGGAGACCATATTATTAAAATTGGCAGGCATGTCTTTTTTCGATGCTATAAACCATGCGCTGGCCACCTTGTCTACGGGAGGTTTTTCCACAAAAAATGCTAGTGTTGCCCATTGGAACGATCAGCCAATGATACAGTATATTATTATTGTTTTTATGATCTTGGCCGGAACAAATTTTGTACTGAGTTATTTTGCCTTTAAAGGCAAGGTGCAGCGTATTTTCAAGGATGAAGAGTTCAGATTTTATTTGCTTTTTATTGCGGTTGCAACCGTTATAGTTGGCTTGGTTATTTATTTTCAAGCTAATATTTCTGAACTAACTCCTGGGTACCCAATGGTCCTTGGTAAATTGGAAAGCTCGTTTCGTCATGCCTTATTCCAAATTGTGGCGGTACTAACTACAACAGGTTTTGTTACTGCCGATTTTACACAGTGGACCTCTTTTTTAACCATATTCTTTTTTGGGCTTTTCTTTGTGGGTGGTTCCGCGGGTTCTACCTCTGGAGGGATAAAAGTGATGCGTCATTTGTTGATTATCAAAAATGGCGTATTGGAATTTAAGCGGACCTTACATGCCAATGCCGTAATACCCGTGCGGTATAACAATAAAACCGTGAAGGAAGAAATCGTTAATAATATCATTGGTTTTTTTGTACTATATATGCTTCTTTTTATAATTGGTGCCATGGTGTTGGGATTTTTAGGACTCGATTTTGAGTCTGCCATTGGTGGTGCCGCTTCCTCTTTGGGTAACGTAGGGCCAGCATTAGGTAGTTTAAATCCAGTAAGTAATTTCAATAGCCTTCCAGATTTGGCCAAATGGTGGTGCGGGTTCTTAATGCTTGCAGGGAGGTTAGAGCTTTTTACAGTCCTTATTTTGTTGACACCTTATTTTTGGAAACGTACTTAGGCGGATTCATGATTGTTACGATTCTTTTCAATTCCAAATATAATATACAAAAACCTCAGGCATAAGTACACCTAAGGTTTTTATTTTCAGTTTATGAGGAGGTTATCTAAAGTGCCGCTTCTATTCGGGCAACCGCTTCTCTAATTTCTTTTTCGGAGGCGGCATATGAGATTCTAATGCAATCGCCATTTCCAAAGGCATCTCCTGTTACGGTAGCAACATTTGCTTTTTCCAATAAGTACATAGCGAAGTCAGACGCATTATTGATTTTGGTTCCGTTCAACGTTTTTCCAAAATATGCAGTGACATCCGGGAATACGTAAAAAGCACCTTCAGGCTCATTGCATGTAAAACCGTCTATATTGTTCAGGAGTTCAAGAATCAGTTTTCTACGAACCTTAAATTCCTCTACCATAAATTGAATACGGCTAGGGGATTCGGTCAATGCGGTAATTACTGCACGTTGCGCAATACAGTTTGCACCACTGGTAACTTGCCCTTGTAGTTTGTTGCATGCTCTTGCGATATAGGTTGGAGCACCAATATATCCAATACGCCATCCGGTCATCGCAAATGCTTTTGCCACACCGTTCACCGTTACGGTTCGGTCATACATGTCTGGGAACTCTGCCATAGATGCATGGGCCGTAACCCCGTAATTGATGTGTTCATAAATTTCATCACTTACAACAATAATATTAGGGTGCTTTTTTAAAACGTCTGCTAAAGCTCTTAGTTCTTTTTTGCTGTAAATGGAACCACTTGGGTTGCATGGAGAGCTGTACCAAAGCATTTTAGTTTTAGGTGTGATGGCAGCCTCCAACTGTTGTGGCGTCATTTTAAAATCACTTTCTATTGTTGTAGGTACCTCCACAGGAACGCCATCTGCAAGTTTTACGATATCGGCGTAACTTACCCAATATGGGCAGGGAAGAATTACTTCGTCACCTTTGTTTAAAATAACTTGTGCAACATTATATAGGGATTGCTTTGCTCCTGTAGATACTACAATTTGAGGAGCCTCATAATGCAATCCGTTATCACGCTTAAATTTGGTGATTATTGCAGTTTTAAGCTCCACATAGCCATCTACCGGAGTATATGCATTATAATCATCGTTCACGGCTTGGATTGCTGCGTCTTTTATATAATCTGGTGTGTTGAAATCAGGCTCACCAAGGCTAAGACCGATAATATCTTTTCCTGCTGCCCG
>CBDUKC010000039.1:0-15659 GCA_965367705.1 uncultured Maribacter sp.
AAGGTGCCACTTATTATGCCATCCACGCCTAACATTTCGCTAAGTTGTTTCATGGTATACACGTCAATATTCTGATAATCAATTCCCTTTTGAGATAAAATGGCTTTTGTATTTTTTGTATTCTGAAATTCAACCGGTAATTTTTTCTTTTTTCCGCGTTTGGAAAAATAGGTCTCCAAGGCATTTTGTACCGCATAGCCTTCTTTTTCTTCTAGTGATTTCAAATCCTCTATACTTACTTGGTTTTTAAGGTCCAAATTGGTGAGAAAGGGTAAAATGGCTAAGGTTTTATGGCTGGCGCTAAGGGCATCGAAGCGCGGACTCTCATATATGTTCTTTTGTCCTTTTAGGGATATTGCAGTTAAGAAGGTAATAAAAAATAGAAATTTGTGCATTTTGTTTTGTTAGAGTCTCATTTGTATTCTAAGGTTCAGTACTCTGGATGTTAAAAAATTAGGAACAGCAAATTCATTTTTGCTATCCGCATCTCTTACCCAAGTATTGGTAATGGAGTTTTGGTTATTAAATAGGTTGAAAATTTCAAAACCAATACTCAATGTCTTGAACGAACCTAACCAATGATCCTTACCGAATCTTTTGTTCTTGTCTACAAAAATATAGGAAATTCCTAAATCTGCCCGCCTATAATCTCTTAATCTATTTTGAAAAATATAGGGATTGGCATAACTTGGTGATCCACCAGGTACTCCAGTGTTGTACACAAGGTTAAGGTACATTTTTAATTCTGGTATGGTTGGAACGTAGTCCTGAAAAAGAATACCCACCTTAAGTCGTTGATCAGTAGGTCTTGCGATATAACCTCTTTGGTTTCGGTTTTCCTCTGTTTTTAAATAGCCTACGCTGATCCAGGATTCGGTTCCGGGTACAAAAGCACCGTTTAATCTTATTTCTGCTCCATACACATATCCTTTAGTGTCGTTGGTGGCGGAATAGCGTATGCGAACATCTTCTATGGTATATGGGTTTACGTTCGTTAGGTGTTTATAATAGGCTTCGCTTATTAATGTAAATGGCCGTTCCCAAAGCAAGAAACTGTATTCGTTCCCTGTTACAATATGAATGGATTTTTGAGCCTTAACATTTGGCCTTATGATTCCCAGGCTATCTCTTAACTCCCTGTAAAAAGGAGGTTGATGGTAAATTCCTCCGGATAATCTAAACAGCATGTCTTTTTTCCAGTCGGGTTTTATTGCAAACTGCGCTCTAGGACTAACGACAGTTTGCGCAACCTTATTTACATCTGTACCGCTTACAGTCCAATGCTGACTCCGTATACCAACATTATAGTAAACATCATTTGCGCCCCATTTGGTCTGTTTCCCAAGTTGAAAGAATCCAGAAAAACGATTGGTCTTAACAAAATTAGTTGCTGTAAGACTTTCGAAAGGTACCAATGGTGCGTTAAAAGATTCTTCAGGCTGGTTGTTCATGAATGCTGACCTTGGAGGACGTACGGAAAAACCTGCGGAATCTATAAATTCAGATTCCCTAAGCTGATCTCTAATGTCCTCATGGGTATACTTAAGGCCCCATTCCAGAACTAGATTTTTTATTTTGTGTATTCCTCTATGATTTAGGTTGAAGATTAAGGCATCCAAATCATTTCTAGACCTGTTAAATTGAGAACCGACACCTCTGGGGTTGGTAATCGCTCCCAATGTTTCACTTCCTAGATTACTGTCTACGGTACCCAATTGATATGATGCATTTACATCGGAATATTCTTCTTCTGTGGTGTGATATAATGATGTGATAAGTTTTAACGTAGTGTTGTCATTTACTTGAAAGTTGCCTTTAAGAGCACCTAATGCGGTGGCATATCGGTTTACTTCTTTTCCTTGATAGAATATCGTCAATGCCTTCGGGTCTTGCAAGGTTCCAAAATTTGTTTGTCGGTTCAGTGGTTCATTGGTATAATCGTTGACAGAAAGGTTGCCTAGAAAGCTTAGATTAAATTTATTCGAAAAACGATAGGTAAAGTAGTTTTGAACATCTGTAAATGCCGGATTAAAATTACTTTGGGTTTGTTGGCTATTTACGAGTAAGGCATTATTTCTATATCTGATACCAGTGATACTGCTCAATTTTTTATTCTTCGAACGGGTTTCCAATGTGGCACTAGCACCCAAGAAACTAAAGTCCCCCTGAAGTGAAAAGGTGGCTGGCGTTTTATAGGTAATATCCAGTACGGATGAAAGCTTGTCGCCGAACTTGGCCTGAAATCCGCCTGGTGAAAATTTTACGTCCTGCACCATATTACTATTTACAAAACTTAGCCCTTCTTGTTGGGCCGAGCGAATTAGAAATGGACGATATACTTCAATTTCGTTTACATAGACCAGGTTTTCATCAAAGTTTCCTCCGCGCACCGAATACTGTGTGCTTAGTTCATTATTAGAGCTAACACCAGGTAATAATTTTAGGATATTCTCCACTCCAGCATTCGCACCAGGAATTTTGAGTAATTGTTCCGGTGATATGGATGTGACTCCTGTCACTTCTTTTCTGCCCCTTGGTGTTACAGTGACACCGGATACTTGCACAACATCTGTTTTAAGTACAGGGCTCAATTCAAAGGTTTCATTTGAGGTTAGTAGTAAACCCTCCAGAATAAGGTCTTTGTGGCCTAAGTGGGAATAGATAACTCGTGTTTCCGTATCCGCTATTAAAGTAAGCACATAAAATCCATTGAGGTCGGTTGCCGTGCCAAATGTTCCGGCAGTGATATTCACATCGGATAGTGGCGTATTGTCTTCGTCCAGTACAATACCAGTAATTGTTGCAGTTTGCGCTAGGCTATTAAACTGGCACAGTATAAAGAGCGTTAAAATAGCTTTGCAAAATCTCAAACAGTTTATTTTCTAAAAAACGTGGTGGTTAAGGTGTTGGTATTGCCTACATTATCTGTAACGGTAACATTTAGAACACATTGCTTTTGATTCAAAATCTTATCGTCAAAATTATAGGTAAGCGTATTTCTTTTAGGTTCATACTCCATTAAGATCCATTCACCATTCAGCGTTGCAGCATAGGTGCTTACACCGCTTAAATCATCGGATATGGAAAGACTTAAATATTTATAATTGTTGAGCCATTGCTTTTCCTTAAAGTTTTTGGTACGGATTTTTGGGGCAATCGTGTCTTTAGCTAGGGTGTAGGTCCCTAAATTCCTTGTTCTTGAGGTAAATGTATCGCCACGTTTATAGGTGCTGACGTAGCTTGGTTTTAGCTTGCTATCCAATCGTGCAATAAATAATTGTTTTTGCTCTTCCGTACTATATTTTGTGGCGTCAAAAGTTATCGTAAAGTTGCGATGTGCGGGTACTGTATTACGATGAATCATAACCGTATCTGCTCCTTTTTTTAAATCGATATAAAAGTCTTCATAAAAGGTGTTGGATGGGAAATATACTTTAGCCCCTCCTAAATCATAATTATTCGGTTTTTTTGCAATTACATAATCACTAGTCTTGGTTTCTTCTTTGGGTATCTTCAGTTCCTCTTGCTTGCCTTCCACCGGGATTTTTAACGTAATCTTATTTCCTTCAAGGTCTTTTATAGTTAACTGAAGATTATAGCTTAAACCATCCCTGATTTCAATTTCACCGTTGTTATATAATTCATCATAGATGTTTAATCTATTCCCAGGGGATTTAAAGAGCTTTTGAATTCGTTGACGGTAGCGACCTAAATAGTCATAATCTATTAAGGTGTTGATATATCTAGTCTCTCCAAAGGAAAAAGATTCAAAATTGTAAGAGGTGTATGTTTTACCGTTAACAGATAATGATGCTGCATATATCCCGTTTCTGTTGGCGGCCATATCTTGACGGTCAAACCCAATAAAGCCAACACCGATTTTTCCAAGGGCATGCACTTTATTCGCTAGAAAAGTTCCATCGCTTTGTTTTGTGAAATTCACCTGTATGCGTTCAGCACTTTTGTTTACCCGTGCATTCTTAGTAAGCGGATACATAAAAAGTTTTTCTAAAATTGGATTAGTAGCGTCTGAAACTTCAATGCCATAGAGTAATGGATTGGTTGGTTTTTCCGATACACTGTTGCGTATTTCAAAATGAACATGCGGTCCGGAAGAGCCGCCGGTATTTCCGCTATAGGCGATAATTTCGCCCTTTTCGATTTTTAGTTCTCCATAATCTGGAAATACTTCTACTTCGTATGATTTTTTCTCGTATTGTATTTTTTTTATGTAGGCTTCTATCTTAGGTGAAAATTTTTGCAGGTGCCCATAAACAGAAGTATATCCATTAGGATGCGCTATGTACAAAACTTTCCCATAACCCCACAAAGCAACCTTTATTCGCGTTATGGTACCATCACCAATCCCATATACGGCCAACCCTTCACGCTGTTGTGTTTTAATATCGATTCCGGAATGAAAGTGGTTTGAACGTAATTCTCCAAAAGTTCCGGCTAAAATAATCGGTATGTCCAAAGGAGGTCTAAAGACATCCGTTGGATATGTTCCTTGTGCTGTGATGTGTAAGGTGAATATGAGCAGGGAACCGAGGATAATGTTCTTCATAGGTATAAAAAGTTGCTGCGAAATTAATTAAACCATGTCAATTCTTGAAAAGTTTGTTTAAATCTGTGTAAGGCCAATGGTTATAGTGTTTTGTAGTATCCGTGAAATACTTATTTAGATTATTTGTGAAAAGTATTGCTAAGTCTAAGGATGAATGTTAACTTTGTGTAAACAGTATCGAATTTTTAGTATGAGTGAATTAATACAAATTGTTGATTCCTTAGAAAACAGGATTAGTAAGTTGCTACACAAGTTGGAGGTGTTGCGAAGGGCTAATTCAGAGCTGGAGAATGAATTAAGTTCTATAAAGTCCGTTCAACAAGAAGCTGATCAATCGGTTTCGGATTGGGAAGAAAAATATAATTCGCTCAAACTTGCAAATTCAATGCTTGGCAGTAATACGAATAAAACAGAAGCGAAGCTTAAAATAAATACGTTGATACGGGAATTGGACTATTGTATAGCACAACTTTCGGAATAATGTAAAAATAATATGTCAGACAAGCTCAAGATTAAGCTTTCCATTGCAGACAGGGTGTATCCGTTAACGATAGATCCAAGTCAAGAGGAGGGATTGCGAAAGGCGGCGAAGAATATTGAACAGTTGGCCAAAAAATTTGAGCAGAATTATGCCGTTAGGGATAAACAGGATGTGTTGGCCATGTGTGCCTTGCAGTTTGCCTCTAAAATTGAACAAAAAGGTATAGAACAGACAGAAGGTACCCAAGAAGCGGAAGAACGCTTACAAGCGTTAAGTGATTTGGTACATTCAAAGCTAGCTTCACAATAAAGACGTTCATTAAAATTAATTTAAGTTACTGCCCACATTGGTAATACCTTTTGTCGAACTCAACATTTATTTTTTTAAAAAGGGTGAGTTTAGATTGTAAAAGCAAGCCCTACACGTATAGGGATCCTTGATCAGTCTGTTAGCCCTAAACCTGATTTCCGGAGTTTGTACAAAACTTCTCCAATGTGGGCTTTTTTTAAACATGAATACTATGGATAATACAATGATTATAATAGCTAGTATTGTAGGACTAGCAATAGGTTTTGCCATTGCAAAATTTTTGGAAAAAGGGAAAGCCTCCAAAACCGTTGCTAATGCTAAAAAAGAGGCCGCCCAAATGTTGAAAGAGGCTAAGGTCGAAGGGGAAAATATCAAAAAAGATAAAATTCTGCAGGCCAAGGAAAAGTTTTTGGAGTTGAAGGCAGAACATGAAAAAGTAATTATAAGTAAGGATAGAAAGATAAACGAAGCGGAAAAGCGAACAAGGGATAAAGAATCTCAGATAAGTAGTGAATTAGCGAAAAGTAAAAAATTAAACGCTGATTTAGATGAAAAATTAAAAGAGGTAGAGCATCGAAAGGACTTTTTTGAAAAAAAGCAATCTGAAGTAGATAAACTCCACAACAGCCAAATACAACAATTAGAAGTTATTTCTGGACTTTCAGCTGATGATGCGAAGAGCCAACTTATTGAAGGATTGCGCGAAACTGCAAAGTCAGATGCAATGGGCTACATTCAAACTACAGTAGAGGAGGCAAAATTAACTGCGCAGCAGGAAGCTCGTAAAATTGTAATAAATACGATACAGCGCATAGGAACAGAGGAAGCGGTAGAAAACTGCGTTTCTGTCTTTAACATTGAATCCGATGATGTAAAGGGGCGGATTATTGGCCGGGAAGGAAGAAATATTAGGGCTCTAGAAGCTGCTACCGGTGTAGAAATCATTGTAGATGACACGCCAGAAGCTATTATACTTTCCTGTTTTGACTCGGTCCGAAGAGAAGTAGCTCGGTTGTCCTTGCATAAATTGGTGACAGATGGTCGTATTCACCCAGCTCGTATAGAGGAAATCGTAAAGAAAACCGAGAAGCAGATAGAGACAGAAATCATAGATATAGGAAAACGTACCGTAATTGATTTAGGAATACATGGTCTGCATCCAGAATTGATTAAAGCCGTGGGTAGAATGAAATACCGCTCTTCTTACGGGCAAAATCTATTACAACACTCTAGGGAGGTTGCCAAGTTATGTGGGGTAATGGCCTCTGAACTTGGTCTGAATCCTAAGGTGGCCAAAAGAGCAGGTTTATTGCATGATATTGGTAAGGTTCCTAATACAGAGGCTGAGGTGGAAACACCGCATGCTATACTGGGAATGCAATGGGCAGAGAAGTATGGTGAAAAACCAGATGTTTGTAATGCTATTGGGGCGCACCACGATGAAATTGAAATGAAAACCTTGATTTCTCCAATTGTTCAAGTTTGTGATGCTATAAGTGGTGCTAGGCCAGGGGCAAGGAGGCAAGTGTTGGATTCTTACATTCAGCGTTTAAAGGATTTAGAGGAGATTGCTTTTGGGTTTGGAGGTGTTCAAAAAGCCTATGCTATCCAAGCGGGTAGGGAGCTTCGTGTAATCGTAGAGAGCGAAAAAGTAAGTGATGAGAAAGCATCGCAGTTGTCCTTTGAAATATCACAAAAAATACAAACGGATATGACCTATCCAGGACAGGTTAAAGTAACTGTTATCCGGGAGACGAGAGCTGTGAACGTTGCTAAATAAATGGTTTTAACTTATAAGAGTAAAAGAGCCGCATTTTGTGGCTCTTTTCAATTTAAGGTCTCCAACCAAGTAAACAGGTTTAGTTCTTCTTTTTTAGATAGCAGATTCTTTTTTCCTTTAGGTATCTTGTTTTTTATAAAACCTTTTGTTTCGTTATTGTAGCCTATTCCTCTTCCGGAGAAGCTGTATCTTCTTCCGCCTCTTTCTGAAGGTTATTTTGTAATATGTTCAGTTTTTTTAGTTTCCCTAACCAAGAGTCCAGTGCTTCTTTGTGACTATTCACTTTTTTAATCACATCTTTGACAATTGGATTATCCTCCGAGGCATTCGAGAAAAACTGTAGGTTATTTTCTAATTGACGAATTTCATTCTTACTCTCATCTATTTTTTTGCGAATAAAACTACGCTCGTTCTGTATCGCTCTTTCCTGATTGTCATCTTCTTTAAGGCGCTGAATTTTATTTCCATATTTTAATAATTCCGACTCCTGTCTACTTATATCTAATTTTTGAAATAGCGCATCAATTATTTTGTTGAACTTTTGATTGATGTTTTTTTGCTTAAAAGGCACATGACCAAATTTCTTCCAATCTTCAATGAATACTTTAATTGAAGCAAGATTTTCCTCTCTCTTGTCGGTTAGTTGAAATTCCTTCAAGCGCAGTAAAATAGCTTCCTTACCTTTTAGGTTTTCAATCTCTTCGTTATTCGCTTTATTTTTAAGCGCGTGAAAGCGTTCAAAATAATGGTTACAAGCAGCTTTGAACTCTTTCCAAATTTTATCGGAATACTTTCGAGGAACATGTCCAATGTTTTTCCATTCGTTTTGAATCCGCTTCATTTCACCTGTAGCAGTTTCAAACTCTTCAGTGTCTTTTAAAGAATTAGCAATTTCTAGTAGGGCTCTTTTTTTGCTTAAATTCTCGTCCTGATCTTTTTTAAGATTTTTATAGAACGCGTTTTTATTCCGATTAAAGGACCGAACTACTGACTTGAAATCGGTCCAGGTACTTTCGTTATCTTTTTGAGGTACCTTTCCGGCTTTAAAAAACGCTTCTCTTAAAGCTTCTAGCTGTTTTATCTGCTTTTGTAACGCACCATGGTTGCTAGAGACATTATCAGTTAAGGTTTTTATTTCTTGGATAATCTGCTTTTTTTGTTCTAGATTTTGTTCATGAACTTTATCCAAGTCTTTAAAGTAGTCTTGTCTTCTAGCATGAATTGTCTTCGTAGCCTTGCTAAAACGATCCCAAATTTCTTCGCGGTGTTCCTTTCCTACCGGACCAATATCCTCTTTCCATATCTTATGCAATACTTGCAACTCCCTAAATGCCCTGTTTAAATCAGGTTCAATAGCAAGGGATTCGGCTCTTTCTACTATTTTTTGCTTCTCCTCAAGGTTGTGTTTAAAATCAAGATCCCGTAACTCTCTGTTTAAGTGAAGAAAATCGTAAAAAATTTCAATATGGTGTTGGTATGTTTTCCAGACATTATTGTATTCCGCTCTAGGAACTGGTCCCGCAGTTTTCCATTGCTCCTGGATATTTTTAAAACTATTATATGTAGTATTAATATCCTCTTCTACGTTTACCAAAGACTTAAGATTTTCAATCAGTTGTAACCTATGGGTTAAATTTTCCTTATGACTTTTTTCAAGACTTTTATAGTGCTGGTTTCGTTTCTCGCGATATTCTGTATATACTTCGTTAAACTGTCTTTTGGTTACCGAATTATAATTAAAGTCAATTTCGTTTCCTCCACCAGAGATAAAATCCTCTTTTTTCTGATCAATAAATTCTTGGAATTTTAAATTGAATTCATCACGTATGCCGTCAACATGTTTTTTAATGGCTTGTACCTTTTCGTTTTTTATGAGCCGTTGCAGTTCTCCTACCAGGTTTTCCATAGTCATGGAATGGTAGTCTAGTATTGGAATTTCATGTCTTTTAACGGTATCGGTATCCTCTGCATCTTCTGCATTACTTTCATCTATCTCATTTAATCCATCGGGATCTTCCTTCGCAGTGTCTTTGGAAACTAGTGCGTTGTCTTCCTCTAAGGCTAGTTCACTTTTTTTATTTTCGTTCGAATCATCACCGGCTTCGATAACTGTAGTGTCTTTATCGTTATTTGAAATCTTGGCTTTTGTTGCAACAGCTATTTCCTCTTCAATTTCCTCACTGTCTTTCTCCTCTTTTTTTACAGCTTCTTTTTCTTCAACTGCTACTTCGTCAATATTTGTTTCTTGCTCAACTGTTTGAGCAGTAATATCATCGATATTTTTCTCCAAAACTTCTTTCTTTGCTTTGGTAGTTTCCGACTTGTTTTCTACTACCTGGTTTTCAGGTATTCCTTGTTCGTTGTCTTCAGACATCATATTTGTATTAGGTTTTTACAAGATAGTGACTCCCTAAACAACCGCAAAGGATATGCACTTTCTTTTTGATATCATGGATAGGATGTAATAGTGCTGGTTGGGGAGTTTTAATAGCACGAGGATATTTGGTTCAATGAGTTGCTTACTCGTTCCAGATTTCCCATGCTTTTTCTGCTTGCAGCTCAAGCATTTGCAAGCCGTTTAAGATAGTGGCGCCTTGAGTTTCTCCATAAGAAAGGAATGCAGTTTTCTCTGGATTGTAGATCAGATCAAATAGTATGTGCTCTTGATTGATATATTGGTAGGGTATTTTTGGTTTTTCCGTGATATTGGGGAACGTACCTATTGGTGTACAGTTGATAATAATCGTGTAGTCTTGAATTATGTTTTTATTTAATTCATTGTACATATACCCGTTATTTTTTCCGGTACGAGAAACAAATGTAAAGTGAATATTAAGTTGTTTTAATACGTATGCAATTGCCTTTGACGCGCCACCTGTTCCTAAAATAAGTGCCTTGGTGTGCTGTTTATTTAAATAGGGTTCAATAGCCGTTTTAAATCCGTAGGCATCTGTATTATAACCTTTTAATCCGGTCGGACTTATTTTGATGGTATTGACTGCGCCAATTTCCTCAGCGGATGGCTCGAGCTCGTTTAAATATGGAATTATGGATTCTTTGTAAGGTATAGTTACATTTAGGCCGGAAAGATTTTCAGTGTTTTTTAGAACATTGGTAATTTCCGATATGTTTTGAAGATCAAAATTCTCATAACTATAATTGGGTAATTTCAATTCCGAAAATTTAATTGAAAAATACCCTTTTGAGAAGGAGTAGGAAATATTTTTCCCAAGTAATCCAAACCTAACTTGTTTGCCGTCTGTTCTTTCCATACCAATCTAAAAGTAATAAAATGCTTATTCCAAATAACACAAAGAAGAGTGCCCACCAGGTTTCTGATAGTTGAAAGTTCGGAAAAAAACGTTCGTAATTGACTATAATGTGCTTTCCATTTGAGTCCAAAAGTGCTGTACCTTCGTCCCCTAGTTTATAAATAGTTCTTTTCCAAGGCCAAACCACACCCAAAGAGCCGGTAATAAAGCCTAGTATTACAGCAGTTGTTCTATGTTTATAAAATTTAAGAACATAGCTAAGAATATGGGACAAGGTAACCAGTCCCGTAGCCGAACCTATGGTGAATACCGCTAGTATCGTTAAAATATCCAATCGTTCTGGGTTGTAGATAAAACTAAAATCACCTTGTAATAGCTCGAAAAATGTATCGTACAATGCGTTAACCGAATCTACCAAGAGCAACACATAGTTTCCCAAAAGCATCAATATAAACGAGCCAGAAAGCCCTGGTAAGGTCATGCCGGACACGCTTATCATACCACAAAGAAAAATAAAGAACAAATTATCGTTCTCCGTGGCCGGATTTAAAAAACTGATAGCAATACCTACCGCAAGACCAATAAACGCAGCAGAAATGGTTTTTTTTGTCCAGTGATCAAAATCTTTGCCAATATAGTATATAGATCCTAGGATCATTCCAAAGAAGGCTGCCCACACATAGAGTTCTTTATGTTCTAAGAAATAATCCAACACTTTGGAAATACTGAAATAACTAATCAACATACCAGAAAGGAGCAGGGTTAAAAATGAACCATTTACATATCTATAAAAGCTTTTAAACCTGCCGTTGAACAGTAGTTTAAACGCTTTTCCGTTAATTTTTTGAAGGGAATAGATAAATTCTTCATAAAAACCACCAACAAAGGCCACAATACCTCCAGATACTCCTGGAACTTTATTTGCAGCGCCCATGCAAAGCCCCTTTATTACAAGGAAAAATTTATCCATAAAGGTTCTGGGCTTATTCATGAAGTGTGTTGCTTACTTTTTAGAAGCGGTTCTTTCCAGTATAAAAATAAGGGAAAAACCTATCAAGGCAGCTACAATAGCAAAGCTTAATTGTGGGTCGCCTTCAAAAGAAAATGGAGAAATATTCTCATCTATAATAATTTCTTTTTTTCCTATCTGTATAACTTCTAGGATGTTTTTCCAGGGCCAAATTTTGTTTAAAGAACCCAAGATGAATCCAGTAAGAACTGCTAGGGTTATATTCTTATAATGCTCGAACATCCATTTTAATAGCCGTGCAAAACTTAGAATTCCAAACACAACACCAAGGCCTACGGAGATGATTATTTTGTAGTCTTTATCGTTTACAGCGTCTAATATGGTCTTATAGGACCCTAAAAGTACTAAAATAAAGGAGCCGGAAATACCTGGTAAAACCATTGCGCAAATAGCAAGTGCGCCAGAAAAAAATAGAAAAGGTAAACTGTCCGTATTGGCAGAAGGGGGTAGCGTTGTAATATAAAATGCAGTTACGGCACCCAAAGCGAACAGAACAATGGTGGCTAAGTTCCATTTGTTAATTGCCTTTGCAACGAAAATTACGCTTGCCAAAACAAGACCAAAGAAAAATGACCAAATGGGGATGGGGTGAAACTCTAGCAACCATGAAATTAGTTTGGAAAAGGATAGAATGCTAACAAGCATTCCTCCAAACAAAACGACTAGGAAGTTACCGTTCAGTTTTTTCCAAAAGGCACTAAAACCTTTGTTTTTTAGTGTCTTAAAGGTGCTGAGAGTTATATTATTGATTGAACTTAGAAACTCTTCGTAAATACCGGTAACAAAGGCAATGGTGCCTCCAGAAACACCTGGTACTAACTCCGCAATCCCCATAGCCATGCCTTTTAGTGCAATAAAAAGATAATGCAAATACGTTCTCTTCCCCATAAATAATCAGAATAAAAGGATTAGGCTTTTTTTGAATCGGTCAATATAGCTTTAAACCATTCGGAATCGCAATATTCAGGAAATTTATTTTGAAAGAGATGTAACTTTTTTAACTTCTTATCAACTTTAAGTGCATCTAACAGGATGATTCTTGCATTAATCTGCTCACCTGATAGTAGCAGAAGTCCAGCGGTCGTATAGAGGATTTTTAGGTTATTTGGATAAATCTCTTTTCCTTGTTTCAGAATCTGTAAAGCACTATCTAAGTCACTATTTTGTTGCGCAACTTCTGCCCATTTTAACCAGGTATCCAATTCATAGTTTCCTAGGTCTACACTTTGTTTAAATGCAAAATAAGCTTGATCTAAATCCTTTAGTGCAACATGGATTTTTGCACATTTTTTCCAATACAACGGATTGCCTCCGTCTATATTCAGGGCTTTATTGACATAGAAAAGGGCCTTTTCATAATTCTTAATTCGATAGTAAAAATTGGTAATTGCCAACCAACCTTTATCTAACATAGGGTCTTCATGCACCGTTTGATAGAAATAGTATTTGGCCATTTCCGTGTTTTTTAGCTTTTCATAGCATTTTCCAATCCTTAAAAAAGCATGCGATGTTGGATCTTCTATAGATATGGTAGTCTCGTAATTTTCAATAGCATCTTTATACTTACCCAGTTTTTCCAGTACTTTCCCTTTTTCGAAATAAGCCCCAATAAATAAATCATCTGATATGATTGCGAAGTCAAACGCAGCCAAAGCCTCGGTATACATTTCCTTGCAATAGTATTGTTTTCCTAATTGATGCCAAGCTACTTCACAGTAAGGGTTTTGTTCTAAGTATTCATTTAGATAAACTATGGCGCCATCAAAATCCTCTAAATATTCAAAACAGTAAATTACATTGTAAAGGGATGAATAGTCTTGTTCGTCATAAGCTACGCATTTCATAAAGCTTTCCTTTGCAAGTTTAAAGTCATCCAAGAAAAGATATTCCATACCTAAGAGCGCATAAATATCTATACTATCCGTGGTGTGTTGCAAAGCTTGTCTTAATAGCGAAATTGCACCTTCATGGTTGTCTTTTTTTGAATAGATATTTGCACGTTGAATGTAAATTTCTTCGTTATTGGTATCTAAGGATTGTAGTTCATCCAATAGTTTTTCAGCAGCAGGAAGGTTATTCTCAAAAACCATTACTTCTACTTGAAGTAATTTTAGTTCAATAGAACCCGGGTGTTGTTGCAAACCGATTTTAATTCCTTTTTTTGCTAGTGAGATTTTGCCGTTGTTCAGGTAATGGTGTATGATGTCCTCAAAGTCTTCAGCATCAAAGAAATAGACATCATCTGTCTTTAGCATCGATTCAAACTTGGTAATAGGTCTGTCAGGTCTTTCGCTAGATTCTAACGCCATAGAAACTTTTTGGTTAAACTCTTAAAATAAAAGTAAGCCTTTGAAGATGTTGTTGGAGGGGAGCAATGCCTATATTATTAACAAATTAGTTAACAGGCTGTTATTTTGGACTATTCAAGATGTCAAGTATGATGCCGCAACCTTTTCGAATATCTTCCATTGAAATGGTTAGGGGAGGGGATATGCGCACTGCTTTAGGTTCAAATAACAACCAAAATAAGATAAGCTTGTTTTCTTTAGCTTGTAGAACTAATTCGTTCGCTTTTTCTGCATTTTCCATAATCAGGGCAAGCATTAGTCCTTTTCCTCTTACTTCCTTAATCGTCGGATGCACCAATAATGATCTAAATAGTTTTTCTTTTTCTAAACTTTTTTGAATTAATTCCGTATCCAAGAGCTCGTTTAAGGTGGCCAAGCAAGCGGCGGCGATAACTGGATTACCACCAAATGTAGTAATATGACCTAATTTAGGACTGTGTTGTAGCGATTGCATTATTTCCCTACTCGAAGTAAATGCGCCTACGGGTAGTCCGGAAGCCATCCCTTTGCCTATTACCAAAATGTCAGGTATACAGTTAAAGTGTTCAAATGCAAATAGTTTACCCGTGCGACCAAATCCCGGTTGTATCTCATCAAGTATTAAGAGTGCCCCAACGTTGCTACAACGGGTACGTACTTTTTCGAGATAGTTATTTTCAGGGAGAATGAAGCCCGCTCCGCCTTGAATGGTCTCTAAAACAACACACGCTGTTTTCGTTGTAATTCGTTGTAATTCAGCTTCTATATTAAAATGAATGAAGTGAACATCGGGTATTAAAGGTCTAAAGGAACTTTTCCGATCTTCGTAGCCCATAAGGCTCAAGCTTCCCATAGTATTTCCGTGATACGCATGATGTGCTGCAATAATTTCGGTTCTTCCAGTATGTCTTCTAGCCAACTTAATAGCCCCTTCAATCGCCTCTGTTCCAGAATTTACCAGGTAGGTGGTGTTCAACTGTAGAGGTAGGTTTTCGGCCAATAATTTAGCATATTCCACAGCGGGTCCTTGCTCATATTCTCCATACACCATTACGTGCATGTATTTAGAAGCTTGTTCTTGAACTGCGGTCACAATCCTCGGGTGGCAATGCCCTAGTCCACAAGCGGAGACCCCGGCTACAAAATCTAGATGTGCATTTCCCTCTGTGTCATAAATATAACTTCCTTTCGCGTGGGATACTTTCATTCCCAAAGGATGCGGAGTAGTTTGGGCTTGATATTTTAAAAAATCCGAGGTCATAGGAATAGCTACTTTGCCTTATTTTGTTTTTTAAGCTGTTTTGGATCTGTGGCTTTCGTATTGTTAGTATTTATAGGGTCTGTTTCGTTATTGTTTCGTTCTTTTTCCTCTGCATCTATGTCTATTGGATTGTCCAAACCTCTAATCACAGCCAGTTTTATGTTATTATCATCTTCATCAAAAATATCATCCTTGGTAAGAATTCGTTCATCGCCATACCAAACAAAACCTTTTAGAATTCTACTGTTTTCCGGAAGGTCTTTTTCTGGAAACATATCACCATCTGGGTTGGTATAAAAAGTAAGCTCGTCTACATCATTATTGGCCATTGTAATTCGAATCTTACTACATATGGTCTTGTTAATTCCGATAAGCTCGTCATCATCATTGTACATATAATAGATGACCTCGGTGTTTTTGATTAGGTCTATTATCTTTAGTTCATTTTCTATGAATTTTCCAAATAAATCTTTTCCTTTTGCTTGGTTATAGCCTTCCATGCTTATGCTATCCAAGGATATTATAAAGGCATTATTCAATACTTTTAGAGAATCTAGCTTTTCAGTTTCTTTGTTTGATATCAAATGAATGCTATCGCCTGTCATTTGATTTTCTCCGTTCCAAAGTATGGG
>CBDUKC010000040.1:0-15570 GCA_965367705.1 uncultured Maribacter sp.
ACCGCAATTTCTTGATTTACCTCGATACGAATAGCCTGATAAATCTGCGCTAGTATTTTATGCCTTTTGTGCTCCGGAAGAAATCTTTCCAAGGTCAATTTTAGCTCCTCGGTCGTCTTTATTCCTTTTCCTTCCCTACCTTCAACAATTGCCTTCGCTAAAGCATTTGCATTTCTCAAATCACCATATTTAAAAAACAGGTTTCGTAGGTCATCATAGGAATAGGTATTTACAACATCGTGCGCCGAAAGTTGGCTGCGCTTACTCATACGCATATCCAAATCGGCATCAAAACGGGTTGAAAATCCACGTTCCGCCTGATCGAACTGATGCGATGAAACCCCAAAATCCGCTAGGATACCATCTACTTTCCGAATGCCATAGAACTTTAAAAATTGGGTGATATACCTAAAATTCTCCCCTATCAATACAAATCTTTCGTCTCCAAGAGCGTTGGCCTGTGCATCTTCATCCTGATCAAATGCGAAGAGCTTTCCCTCGCTCCCCAACTGCTTCATTATTTCTTTGGAATGGCCTCCTCCTCCAAAAGTAACATCAACATAAACTCCATTCTCCTTTATGGCCAAGCCAGCAACAGACTCCTTGAGCAGCACTGGATTATGATACATCCTTCTTGGGCTTTTCGGCGTACTTAACTTCATATGCCAATTCCTCACGTTGTTCGGGTGTTGATTCTACCTCACCATTATAGGTGGTCAAATCCCAAATCTCTATATGACTATCCATTGGGGATAGTTTTATCTCCTTTTTTATATTTACCAATCCAAGAATATCCTTTGGTATCAATAATCTTCCTGTAGCATCTATCTCTACCTTACGAAGACCAGCAGTAAACTTTCTTTTAAATTCCCTATCCTTTCTGCTATACCCTAAACGTTCGTCTAGTTTTTTTACTTCCATTTGCCAGACAGCAACTGGGTACAATTCCAAACATTCATCGTAATAGGATTTTTTTACAAAAAAGCCTTCATTAAGCATGGGAGCCATCTGATTCCTTAGGGAGATAGGTAGCATTACCCTTCCCTTAGCATCTGCCTTGCAGCTATAAACACCTGTAAAATAGATTTCCAAACTTGATGGTCTTTGGTTATATAACTCAAATATAGAAATATTATTACCACATTTTACCACAAAACACCACTTTGTTAATAAAATAAGTAATTTTTGATAAATTTTACACACACTATCCTCTTTAATTGGACAAAAAGGGATAGTTCGCTTTATTTAGAATCCTACAAAGTCTCGACAAAAGGGTTACGTTCAGATACGGGTATTCTCTACTTTGTATTATATTGAAATGCCTATATTTGCTCAAATACCAGCAGCACTCTGAATGAAAGACGATTTAATTAAAGAAGGAAAATTCAGGTATACAGAAAAAGGAGAAGGAACCCCCATTGTCATTCTTCACGGTTTAATGGGCGGTTTGAGCAATTTTCATGGTGTAACCGACTATTTCCCCCAAAAAGGATATAGGATATTGGTTCCTGAATTGCCTATATATGATATGCCAATGCTTAAAACCAACGTAAAGAATTTTGCGAAATATGTTGAGCAGTTTATAAAATTTAAGGGGTTAAAAGATGTAATCCTACTGGGGAATTCTCTTGGCGGTCATATTGGACTATTACATACTAAAATGTATCCTGATTTGATAAAAGCACTGGTCATTACGGGTAGTTCTGGCCTATATGAAAGTGCTATGGGAGATGGGTATCCCAAAAGAGGCGATTATGAGTTTATAAAAAAGAAAGCTCAAGATGTATTTTACGACCCTTCAGTTGCTACCAAAGAAATAGTAGACGAGGTTTTTGCCACGGTAAACGATAGGGTTAAACTTGTTAAAACCTTAGCCATTGCCAAAAGTGCTATTCGCCATAATATGGCGCAGGACCTACCAAGTATGCAAACACCAACATGTATCATATGGGGAGAAAACGATGCAGTAACACCTCCCGACGTTGCCGAGCTTTTTCATGAACTACTACCAGATTCAGACCTACATTGGATTAAGAAATGTGGTCATGCACCAATGATGGAGCACCCACTAGAATTTAATACTATTTTAGATGCTTGGTTGGAAAAAAGGAAGTTTTAATACTTTTCAATTTGATACTTTTTAAAAAGGCTACAGAAGTACATCTTTTCCTTTTACCATAATCTTTTATACATTTAGGAATTCACCAAACATCATAATCTTTACCGTTTTGAAAATTAAGTCTGCCGAATTTGTTATGAGCAACAGTGATGTTGCCAAATGCCCAAAGGAACCTATTCCCGAATATGCATTTATTGGCCGATCGAACGTGGGCAAATCATCGTTGATTAATATGCTTACGGAACGCAAGAGCTTGGCGAAAACATCGGGCAGGCCCGGCAAAACGCAACTTATTAATCACTTTAAGATAAATGAAAATTGGTTCTTGGTTGATTTACCTGGCTACGGTTACGCCAAGGTATCCAGAAGGGACAAAAATATCTTTCAAAAATACATTACTAACTATTTTCTACAACGCGAACAACTCGTTTGCTCATTTATCTTAATAGATATACGCCATGAACCTCAAAAAATAGACTTGGAATTTATGGAGTGGATGGGTGAAAATGGAATCCCATTTGCCATTATCTTCACCAAGGCTGACAAGCTTAAACCTAAGGCCATTGAACGCAGTGCCAAATCCTATGTAGACCAAATGCTACAAGGTAGTTGGGCAGAAGCTCCACAATTCTTTATTACCTCTTCTAGTAAAACGATTGGCAGGGACCAGGTTTTAGAATACATAGATATAATTAATAAGGATTTTATGGAAGCAACAAAAAAAGGTGGGTGAGTCTTATCTTAACAAGTACTGATTTAGCAGATACTTGGATTACACCTAGGACAGATAATCCTAATGCAAGCATAGTCCAACAAGTGAAGCTTGTAATAGAACACTATTTAACCAAGCCTACGATGATTCGTTTTCATCTAAATCAAAACATCTAAATTCTTTCCTTTACTACGTTAATGAGATTTTGTGCGGTTTCTAACGTTTCTAATTCTTGGGTACGCACTAAGATTTCAAAACCACTATTCCCTTCTATTAGTACGATAGGATACGTGAATTTATGACCGAACTTAGAACGGTATTTCTTTCCAAACTCATCCTTGTGTAGAAATTCAAGCCTTGTGCCCTTGGCTTCTAAATCTTCACGGAACTTTTGCCAAACCTTCTTCTCTGAAAATGCACTATGTGTAAGTTGGCATAAGCTACAACTATACGTTGAAGGACTGAGAACCTTATGGGCTACGTCTACAATAGCATTTCGGATTCCAGAATCAGCATTATAAATAAACAGCAGTTTTTGAGACATCTAAGAACAATTCACTATAAATTAAAGAATAGCATCAAAACAAATAAGAACCTTTTAAAGCGTATACACAACTCTAAAGGTCAAAAATCGTGGTTGGATGAAGGTTTCCGAGGCAAAAACCGAGATGTTGTTAGCACCGTTTCTCACTTGAGAATCAATATCCAAAATATTTGTTGCCTTTAGTTCATATTCCCATTTTGCATCCCTATCCTTTCTATAGGCCAGTGACGCATCCCAATTTTGAAACGATTGCGAATTACCATTACCAAGATCTTGATTGGTATACGTATAATTACTTCGTAAAGTAACCGATTTCCAAATGTACGCGTCAAATTCAACCGACGGAGCATTCGTGACGAAGGTGGTTTCACTACCACCCTGATTATTATTAGTTACACTGTAGCGATATCTAAGATTAATATTTGGTGCAACTTTAAAATTCGTCCGTATACCCGGCGTATAGGTTTGTGTAAAGCCCTCGTTGACCGATTGCTCTCCTTGAATAAACTGATTGATTTTACTATAATTAAAATTGGCGTTCAAACTAGCTCTAACCTTGCCAAACGTTCGTTGTACACGCCCTATTAAGCTTACATTCTCATCGGCAAAATTAGAGTTGAAAAAAGTACTTGTTCGAATAACATTGTCAAAATTTGTCAAACTTCGCACCTGGTCTATATTGCTGGTATATGCTGCTCTGGCAAATACATTGGTATAATTGAAAAGATTAAAGCTACTATATAACATACTCACGTTATGTGATAATGCGTTCTGCAAATCTGGCACACCAAACTGGATATCACTAAAATTATTAAGCACCAAGCCTTGAGCCAAGCGCGTAACATCGGTAAACTGATTCTGCATCGCGTAATTTAGAGTTAAGGATTCGCTTTTCTTAAACTGTATCCGTGTTTCTAAATCCGGTAATACCCGAAAAAAATTATCCTCAAAAGTTTCTCCAAACTGAATGTTCTTATTCCCGTATGCATGTACAGAGAAACCCGGAGTTATGGTGAAAATACCAGTCTTTACCCTGTAATGTACGCCAAGATAAATATCGCTAAAATTATACTCTGTATCATTAACAGCGAGACCGTTATTTATTATTGGAATAGGATCGAATTGAGATCCATCCAATAAAAATTGAAAAATATTGGAATTAAATTCTTGCCGGCTTAAAATTGTTCCCAAGGTGAGGTTTAGGTTACTCTTGGCATTCAAGATTTTATAATAATCCAATTTTGCATCTAATTGATTCGAGACTATACGTCTGTTCTGGCCAATATCGTAAGTTGGCAATGAGGTATCGAGTCCTAGCGCTTCTGCGGTGGCATCAAAAGCATCGTCACTGTCCGGGTTATTTTCCAATATCGCATTATAAAAAGGATCTTCGTTTCTTATCAAGTGCTGTGCTTCAAAGGCAAAAATATGGGTCTCTCCAAGCGTGTAATAGTAGTTGATATTTTGATTGATGCTAAATGGGGTAACCTCTTCCAACTGACTTATATTTCCAATTACGGAAGAGAAGTTGTTCTGGGCTTGGGAGTCATTGGATATTTTTCCAAGGACATCATAGTCCAGCTGATTGTTAATGTTGGGCTGATAAGATGCACTAAGCTTCACTAAAGCCTGGTTGGAACGCTCCCTGCTGGATTGCTCCGTCACCTCATCTGGAATGCCTAAATCAGGATTCGTATATTGGACAAAACTAGCTTCCCTTGATAAGATACGGCTACTATTATAAATTACAAAACCGCTCAAGTCCAAACCTTTATTTGGAGAATAACTAAAATTTCCTGTTGCCAGTTTATTTTCTATTTCTATGGCATTACCCTGGGTCGTTAGGAAATTAAGACTATTGTCCCCTAAGTTTATATTGGTCCCACTGCTACTGCTAGGCGCTCTAAACCCACCCCCAAAACCTCTAATATCTCTTCTCGTTAGGGCTACTTCGCCAGTATTATTTAAATCTCCAATAAAATTGAGACTGTATTTTGGACTATAATAAAACAACTTCGGTTGTAAAATATAAAGCTCATTGTCCGGAGCCGCTCCCCCCCCTGCCGTCACATCGCCGAACCAAAAATTCTCTTTGCCTTCCTTGAGCTTAATATTTAAGGCAACGTTGTCTTGATTGTTTCTAACACTGCTCATTTGACCAACTTCCGAATAATTACGTAAGACCTGTATTTTGTCTACCGCTTTAGATGGAATGTTCTTAGTGGCCAATTTGGTATCTCCGTCAAAAAAATCCTTCCCGTTTACCATCAACTTATTCACCACTTTTCCCTCTACTTCTATTTGCCCATCTTCGTTGATTTCTACGCCAGGTAAATTTTCAAGTACATCTTCTAACTTTCTTTCAGTTCCTGTATTAAAGGAGTCTGCATTGTAGACCACTGTATCTCCTTGAATACTTACGGGCATTTCGTAAATAAGCTCTACTTCGTCCAAGGCATTTTCAGGTTGAAGCATATAATTCTTAACAATATCACTTTCCTCCGTAGAAAGCACCTCCTTTAAAGTGCTCATACCTACATAACTAACCTGTATTTCATACGTTCCGTTAGCCCCTAGCTCTAGGGTATACTTACCTTGTGGATCTGTAATGCCGTAAGATTCAAGTCCGCTTGTTTCTTTATTAATCGCAATTACATTGGCAAGTTCAAATGGCACCTTTAAACTATCGGTAACCACACCTTCAAGCTTCACTTGGGCGAAAGAAGTACTGCCTACTAAAAGCAGCACTAAACAACATATTTTTTTCATTATGAAGGTATTGGGATGTAGCTAGCTACAAAATTAAAATGCGATTAATTTCTTCTTCTTCCGCGATTATTTCGCATTTCGAGCATTTTACTTTGAATAGTCTTTTGATATTCGCTTTTTGTAATTTCCTTTCCCTTATCCGGAGCTTCGATGTTAATTTTTTCTTTAGGGTTCATTACAATTTTTGCACATAGCATGGTTGTGCCTCCTGCACTAACCTCCAAAATAAGACCAGGCAGCCCCCAATATTCAGCAGGGCCATGACTTACTGGTATCTGTGGTGTATACCAAGCTTCAACCTCAGTCATCTTAATTTCTGGCTCCAGCGCTTCAACAGCAGTAGAATCTGTTTTCGTTGCATTGTCTGCTGTTCGTAAATCGCTCCAAGAAAAATCAAACCAAGTGAGTTCGCTTGTCGGTACTAGTGCTGTAGCCTTAAAGCACAAGTATTGTCCAATCTGCTTCGATTCCTTGCCCATATTCCAAGAAATTTCCTGTAATTTATCCTTTACCAGAAAACGTTTCCCATAAAATTCTTGGCTTTGCACCAAGGCGTTTTCTTTTACATTCTTATACTGCTCCCCTCTGGAAAAGTTGTTACCCCAAGAATCTGTTGCTCCAGAAATGGCGTCAAGTTTATCTTCTTCGTTAAAGAGGGATTCTTCCTTATTAAAGCTTAGGACATACGTCTTTTCTAATCTATTCTTTAACCGAGCTTGCACTTGTTTTTTCTGTGCTTCGCTCATTCGAGCTCCCCAGCTTCCAAGCTCCATCTTGGATTTTGAAAAATAAAAGGCTTGCCCTTGAAATTCCTCAACAGTGGGTTTAAATGAGAATAATAAAATGACGCAAACACAAGCAAAAGTGGCTAGTAATGTTTTCATAATTGATTTTCATGTTAGTATTGTCTAACGAATATAATTAAAGATTAAACAATGTAACATTGTTTATAAGAACATTAACATTGATACACTCCCTCTCTCCCTATAAAATTATACCTCTTTATTCTAATTTTATACTTAAAGAGTGAAGTAAAGGAATAAAGATACGCCTTCAGAAAAAGAGCAGAAGCAGGCAGTTTTTGCGAGTAAATTATTCTGGAAATTGCAACGTCTTTGAAAAATAAAGGCAATATGCTACTGTTTAAGTTCCATTTTCTCTGCAAAATAATCACAAAAATCTTTCATGGTAGCAGTCATCTTTTCATCTTGGGTAGCTTTCATAAACGTTTCGGATAACGAAACCAAGGTTTGGTGAAAAAAGGTTTTCATTTCATCAACAGGCATGTCCTTAGTCCATAAATCTATTTTTAAGGATTCTTGATTTTTACTATCCCATACAGAAAGTAACATAGCTTTAGCCTCTTCGTTGTCTATACCCCCATCCTGTGCGGACCATGATAGTTTTTCTGGCACACGATTGTCATCCAATCCTACGCGTAAAGTTATTTCCGATAAATGTAAATCTGCCATCTAATTCCTAGGTTTGTAATTCGATTTTTTAAATATTTCTTCCTCCGGCATCGTAAGCATTTGTTTTAGACCTATATCGTTATTATCTATAAATGCCTTAACAATTTGCCAACCAATATAGCGCCCTAATCTACCTGGAGATTCATTGTCTAATTCCAAGCCGAATTTGGAAAATGGAGCCGGATCTAAAAAGCGCGCGTTTAATTTATTATCTGTACTGTATAAATGTTCTTGTTCGATAAAATTTCGCCAAATGGGCTCCTCATTGCCCATTGCCCAATCTAACTCTTCATTTGTATATCCTATTTTATCATTATCCATAGCGCTTGGCATAAGCTTATCTTTTAGATAAAGCTCTTTTCCAAAATAAATCATACGCGCTAAAAAAGTACGGTCCCTTGGTCTTGGCACTACCCTTTTTGCAAAAGCACTTGCCACATCACTAACCAGATAAGAACGATCTAAGGATTTACTTATGTAACGCTGAAAACCACCATAATATCTGTGTTCTGGCCCTAAGTAATTATCAAGACCTATAAACATTAAGGTATCGGCGAGAATAATACGGTTATTATAATCCACATCATTGGTTACAGTAATCACTTTTGGAATACGCTGCTCCGGAAAGTAGTACTTGATGTGTTTAAATAATTGTATAAGTCCAGCTTCCTCATCTGTGAAACTATTAAAGGTGTTCCCTACCTCTTGGAATAGCTCTATTTGCAGCGAATCTTTCATTTTAGCCACCCAAACACTGTCAGGAGCAGGAAAGAGATACGGATAGCTTTTACGTAAAGCGGGTATATTATCTGGTGTGGCGGTAGCAAATTCCCTATCAAAGCGCAGTACTTCTAGCGATAACTGAATTTTATCTACTTCTTGAGCTACCTTATCAGTATCATTACAGGCCAAAAAAAACAATGAAATTGATAATACCGTAAAAATGAACTTTTTCATACGAGGTTTTTTGGAATACATTTTCTTATTCTCCAAGGACAACTTATTTTTAAGGCAAAGTTAATCGATTTATAAATATTCACGCTCTTATGCAAACGGAAAAAGTAATAGACTATATTGTACAGTGGTTAAAGGACTATGCAACCAACGCAAATCAAAAAGGATTTGTAATTGGTATCTCAGGTGGAATAGATTCCGCTGTCACGTCTACGCTTTGTGCCAAAACCGGTTTGGACTTACTTTGTTTAGAAATGCCAATACACCAAGCCGCGAACCAATCTAGTCGCGCTGCTAAACATATAGATTGGTTACAAGCTAATTTTCAAAATGTAAAAAGACAACCTATTGAACTTACACCAGTCTTCGATAGTTTGGTAGCGGCTTTGCCAAAGGTTGAAAATGAAGAAGATCGATTTATGTCCTTAGCAAATACAAGAGCTCGGTTACGCATGACCAGCTTGTATTACTTTGCAGCCCTTAAACGTTACCTCGTGGCAGGAACAGGAAACAAGGTAGAAGATTTTGGTGTAGGCTTTTATACCAAATACGGAGATGGTGGTGTAGACTTGAGTCCGATAGCAGACCTGTTAAAATCTGAAGTATATGAAATCGCAAAAGTACTTGGGGTAAATGAAGAGATAATAAAAGCAGCGCCTACAGATGGGCTTTGGGGAGATGATCGAACCGACGAAGATCAGATTGGTGCGTCCTACCCTGAACTAGAATGGGCAATGAAAATGAAGGATGAAGGTAAAACGGAAAATAATTTTAACGGGAGGCAAAAGGAAGTGTTTTCAATCTTTTTGCGTTTCAACGGAATAAACCAACACAAGATGGTGCCCATTCCTGTTTGCGAAATTCCAAAAAGTTTAAAATAAACCACTCACCTAACAATCAAGTAGATAAATCGAATAAATTATATCAAATTGTTAGATTTTTACAAAAATAGTAGAACTTTGATTTCGAAATTAGATTTATAAGTCTTACATTGCATGTACGTGTTTATGCACAAAACAACTATTTAAGGCGGTCTAGAAAAACCTACATAATGATTAAAGTTTTAATTGCGGACAATCATCCAATTATCAGAATGGGTGTACGCCAGGTTCTTGAATCCGCAGCAGGATATGAAATGGTGGAAGATGTTTCCAACACCGACGAGCTTTTTAAAAAATTGGAAAATGTTACCCCCGATGTTGTCATGCTAGAAATGGATATTCCAGAAATAAACGGAATAGCGGCACTACGAAAAATCAAGAAAGAATATCCAGATGTTAAAGTACTCATGTACAGCGGTCAATCTGAGGACGTCTACGCCCTGAGTGCAATTCGTGCCGGTGCATTCGGTTATTTATCCAAGTCATCGGACATTGAATACATAATTGCGGCGGTAAAGAAAGTTAGCGAAGGCAGCATGTTCATCACAAATGAGTTAGCACAAAGATTAGCTTTTGATGAAGGAACGAAAAAACCAAGAAGATTTTTCCGAAAATTATCTACCAGAGAAGTAGAAGTATTGAAACTTCTAGCGAGCGGAAAACGAAACAAAGAAGTAGCCCAAGGCTTAAACCTTAATGAAAAAACAGTAAGTACCTACAAGGCACGGTTAATGAAAAAATTAAACGTTGACAACATGGTCGATTTGCTGCAACAGGCCAAGGCTTTAGAATTATACTAACACAAAAATTACTCATTAAAAAACCCGCAATTGCGGGTTTTTTTGTTTCAATAAATGATTGCCTTTTTAAGATAAGACCCTGTTGAGTTTTTTATTAAGTAATTTATTCAATTGTAAATAGTTCATGATTTCTTCCAAAACCTCTTTATTATCATCATTTACATTTTGAGTTTCATGTTGCAACGTAGCCATTCTTTTTTTTATCAAAAAACAACGAAGGGTCAGAATCGTCTCATTAACTAATTGGGCTATACTGGTTTCCTTTGCTTTAGGGAAAATATCCTTTCGCTCCCAATCATGTAGGGCGTATTTTTCCTCCTCCATTAACATAGAAGAAATATCATTTGCCATTTCTTGTCCTAAACCCGTCATAAAACCCTGAATAGCAAACTCCTCTGTTTGGCTCAAAGCCTCTATCAATAAGTGATAAATTGCCTTAAACTGTGAATTGGTAAACTCTATTTCATCTTCCTGTAAGTCTAAAAATATCTTCTCATAAACGGTGCTCTCGACCGATTCTGGCTCCATCACTAGTTCTCCTTCCTCATTCTCCTTTAACACTAAATCTTCAAATTGTTCCTTTTTGTTACCATACACCAAAAGGAGCTCAATAATTTTACGCTCCAACTCAAACTGTACGTCTACTTTTTCTTGTACTGCTTCGTTACGGACTACATCAAAGGCTTTCCCTTCCTGTTTTTCCTGCTTTTCCTGCTTTTTGGCTTCGGCACTATCCTTTTTATCTATTTGTGCCAAGGTATTAAATAGTACCGCTTCGGATATATTCATAATCTGGGCACACTCCTGAATATAAATTTCCTTTTTGATACGATCTGGTATCTTGGAAATACTATTCACGATATCGCGCACCGTATCTGCCCTTTTTATAGGGTCGTTAGATGCTTCTTGTACCAGTAACGATGCTTTAAACTGAATAAAATCCTTTGCGTTTTCCTGTAAGTACGATTGTACTTCTTCTAACTCATTGTTCTTGGCAAAACTATCAGGATCTTCTCCTTCCGGAAAGGTACAGATCTTCACGTTCATGCCTTGCTCTAAAATCAAATCTATACCTCGTAAGGAAGCACGAAGTCCAGCTGCATCACCATCGAACAGTACCGTAATATTTTTCGTAAGCCTATTGATAAGTCTTATTTGCTCAGGGGTCAACGCTGTACCACTTGAGGAGACAACATTATGTATTCCGCGCTGATGAAATTGGATTACATCGGTATAGCCCTCTACCAGATAGCAATTATCCTCTTTTGCAATAGCCTGCTTGGCATAGTAAATACCATAAAGCACCTTACTCTTATGGTAAATATCACTTTCAGGAGAATTGAGGTATTTCGCCGCTTTTTTATCATTGGTCAGAATTCTACCACCAAAACCCAAAACTCGGCCACTTAGGGAGTGGATGGGAAACATAACCCTAGCCTTAAAACGATCAAAGGTTCTTGGGTTATTAGGGTTATTTACATCTTCCTTTACAATGGTAAGACCCGTCTTACTTAAAAACTCTAACTTATATCCTTTTTCGAGTGCCGCTTTTGTAAAGCCGTCCCACTGGTCCAAGCAATAACCCAACTCAAACTTTTTTATAGTTTCTTCCGTGAATCCACGTTCTTTAAAGTAACTGAGCCCAATTGCCTTTCCCAGTTCGGTTTCTAAAAGCATTTCCGAAAAATGGTCTCGAGCGAATTCCGAAACCAAATACATACTTTCGCGCTCGCTAGCCTGTTCTTTCTGTTCGTTAGACTGTTCGGTTTCCTCAACTTCTATATTGTACTTTTTAGCAAGGTATTTTATAGCTTCGGGATAGGTAAAATGCTCATGCTCCATTAAAAAGGCTACCACGTTCCCTCCTTTTCCACTACTAAAGTCCTTCCATATTTGCTTTACTGGAGACACCATAAAACTAGGGGATCGCTCATCTGTAAACGGACTCAAGCCCTTAAAGTTGGAGCCTGATTTTTTGAGCTGTACAAAATCACCAATAACCTCCTCTAAACGGGCGGTTTCATATACTTGGTCTATGGTATTTTTTCCTATCAATTTTCTATTTTAGGTAGTCTACAAAGGTAATTAAAAATGAAAATTGAATATAGTAAACTTAAGAGTAGAACGTAGTGAAATTGAATCCGAATCCAACAACTAACCTTAAAATAACTACATTTGAGAGGCTTTGGCACTGTTTTCAGCCCAATAAACGCAACCAGCTTGACAAAAAAAATAGGTTTTTGGCCTTCCGTAGCCTTAGTGACCGGAAATATGATCGGGGCCGGAATTTTTCTACTTCCCGCTACCATGGCTTCTTACCAAGGAATCGGCATCATAGGCTGGATTATTGCTTCCGCTGGTGCGCTAATGCTTGCTTTTATCTTTGGTCAACTCAGTAAATTATACCCGAATACGAATGGTGGCCCTTATGCTTATACTAAAATTGGACTTGGCGATTTTGCCGGATTCTTGGTCGCCTGGGGTTACTGGATTTCCATTTGGTGCACCAATGCGGCCATTGCAGTTGCCTTAGTAGGTTACCTGGGCGCCTTCTTTCCTAGCCTTACGGAAAGTCCGGCGCTATCCAGTTTTACCGGCTTGTTTTTTATATGGTTTTTTACTTGGATAAATTCAAAGAATATAAAGACTATTGGCGCTGTACAGGTTGCTACTACAATCCTGAAAGTCATTCCCATTGCATTTTTAATTCTTGTTGGTGTCTTTTACGTAGACTTTTCAAAAGCCTTTATTTTTCCGTTCACAACGGGTTCCATACTACCCGATATCACTGCGGTAACCACCCTAACATTCTTTGCGTTTTTGGGTATGGAAAGTGCAACAGTACCAAGTAGCGCTATCACATCACCGGAAACTACAATACCAAAAGCAACACTGTTCGGAACCTTGCTAACCACTGTTTTATATCTATTTAGCTTTATCGTTATTATTGGGATTATTCCCCCTGAAACCTTAGCGCAATCCACAGCACCTTTTGCAGATACTGCATTTGAAATATGGGGTACCACAGGCAAGTATCTGGTAGCGTTCGGAGCTGTAGCATCAACCATGGGCGCATTAAACGGTTGGATCCTTCTTCAAGGGCAAATACCGGCGGCGGCGGCAAAGGACAAACTATTTCCTAAATTATTTCAAAAAACCAATACGAACGGATCTCCCATATTAGGTATAATTTTTTCAAGTGTACTAGCAACCTTATTAATGCTTTCCAATTACTCCAAAACACTCGTTGAAGCATTTACCTATATGATGAAGTTGTCTACATTAACGGTATTGCTACCCTATTTATTTTCAATCGCAACCTTTGCATTGGCCCTAAAGAACACCAATACAAAATCCATAATCTTAGCTTGTCTTGCCTTTTTATTTTCTCTTTGGATTGTTATCGGTTGTGGAGCGGAAATTGTGTTTCTTGGATTTTTACTATTACTTTTAGGAATACCAGTGTACGTTTACTTAAAGAAACGGCAATGAAAGCCCATAATGGGCACCTAATTAATCATGGCGGACCCGAAGGATATATATATGTTTGACTTTGTTAGAAAATTTTATGGAGATGAAACAGTTTACAATAGATGCGGACATTACAAAGGCAGAAACCCTGCCGGCGACTTTTTACACATCGGAAGCCATTTTTGAACAACTCAAAGAAAAAGTTTTTTTAACCTCATGGCATTGGATCGGGGATATGGCGACCTTAGTTCCGCTTACTCAATCAGTTTATCCACTAGTATTAAACGAAAAGTATCTTGATGAGCCTATCTTAATTATCCGGGACAAGGAAGACCAATTGCACTGTGTAAGCAATGTATGTACCCACCGAGGAAATATAGTGGTGCATCATCCCGGAAAGCAGAAAAATTTGACCTGCATGTACCATGGAAGACGCTTTAATATGGATGGTTCTTTTAAGTCTATGCCCGAATTTGAAACGGCAAAAGATTTCCCGAGGGCTTGCGACGATTTACATCGGTTTTCCATAAAGACATGGCTTAACCATTTGTTCGTTAATTTAAAACCGAATTTTGATTTTAATAAAATTTCGGATGTCCTTAACGAACGTGTCGGTTTTTTACCCGTACAGAATTTCAAATTTGACCAAACCTTAAGTAAAGATTACATTGTTAATTGTCACTGGGCGCTGTATTGTGACAATTATCTAGAAGGGTTTCACATTCCCTTTGTTCACGAAGATTTAAATGCGGCTTTGGACTATGGCAGTTATACTACCGAAGTATATGAGTATGTAAATCTTCAAATAGGCTATTCTAGTGGTGGAGAAGAGATTTTCGTACTCCCTGAGGGACATCCAGATCACGGGAAATCGGTCGCTGCGTATTACTACTGGGTTTTTCCGAACATGATGTTTAATTTCTATCCCTGGGGCTTATCGATTAACGTTGTTCATCCGCTCACTATGAACAAGACAAAAGTGCAGTTTCTTACGTATATCTATGATGAATCCAAACTAAACGCTGGGGCCGGTGCACTGCTAGACAAAGTAGAACGAGAAGATGAGTTTGTAGTTGAAGGCGTTCATAAGGGATTAAAATCCCGCTTTTACACCACTGGTAGATTTTCACCAACCCGAGAAAAAGGTGTTCATCATTTTCATTCCTTATTAGCCAAACATCTTACGGAGGCATAACAATACGTTTTAAAAACGAAAAAAGGGTTCAACAACTGTAATTGCATACCCTTTTTAAGTCAAATAAACAGAAAACTTATGTCTTATAAACCGAATCTAGGCGCCGCTTTCCATGGATGCTTAATTTAAATCAAAACGTAAACCCATAGCAACCATGCGCTGCTCTACTGTTGCATCAAGAAAAATAGGGTTTAAATCATACTTTGCGTACAACTGTATCCCGTCAAAACCGATATACGCACTCAATCCGTAAATCAATTCAGACGTATTATACCCGCCTTTTAAAACATCCTTCACCTTTTCTCCCTCTCGAATATATTTTAATTTCTGTCTTGAACTCATATTAAACCCTGCATAGCCTCCAATTCCAAATCTAAACTGGTTCCGCAAGGAATAACGTATTCTATCTTCGGATTGGATAAACTTGGATGGGCCAAATTCAAAGTGCACAGGAAACACCAAGTTATCCATTCGAAATTTAGATTTTTTTAAATCAAAATCATATTCTTGAAGCTCTGTCTGCCCATTCTCTACAACAAAATACTGATTGTCTTTAGATTTTAATCCATTGAATTGAAACGAAAATCCGTAGTTGAAGCGTACCGCATTTGAATTCTTAAAAACTCGGGTTCTCCATGACCAACCCATTTCAA
>CBDUKC010000041.1:0-15525 GCA_965367705.1 uncultured Maribacter sp.
TAACTCAAACTGTTCCTCTAAAACAGTTTTTTGAGGTGTAAAATCAATATCTATATTAGATACTTGTCGTATTTTTTTATTGATAAGCGTGTTTTGTTTTAAGAAAATATCCTCTAAAGAAACATTCAATTGCTGTAGTTTTTCTTTCTGCTTGGGTGTGATAACAAGGGCAGAATTCCGCAACAATAACATAGGAAATGGTACTTTCATAGCTACAAAAGCCGAACGTAGCTCAAGCCAATAAGCCAACTCTCCACCACCACCTATATAACACAGGTTTGGCAAGATTACTTCTTGATACAAGGGTCTTGCGATTACATTGGGCGAAAATCGTTCTGGATGGGCTTCCAATTCTTGTAAGAGCTCCTCTCTCGAAAATGTGATAGTTGTATCGTTAACAAAATAATTACCATCACGCTCCAAAATACGCTCGCGAACACTATCGGCCAAATAAAAGTAATTGATTTCCCTTGGGTTTACCTGTACCCCATAATCTGTAGGTAATCCTTGTAAATTTTCAATAGTTTCGGAAACTGCCTTATGTGCAGTTTGATTCAAAATATCCTTTTTTGCATACGGAATTAACAATCGCTTTAAATCGGCATCATCACCATCTACGATTACCAGCCCATACTCACCAAACAATGCATTAGCAAGGTATCGGGTGGCCTCCGTTAAATTGGTATGGTTCAAATATGCTCCTTTAAACAATTCCTTTAGTGCCTTAGCATTTGTACTATTCCCCAAAAGATTGGAGTACGTAGCCTCTAGCTCTTCCAGTCCGGCTGTGCTCAAATGTCCAACCGCACCTGCTGCTTTTTTATTCCATTGTATTTTTTTTCCTTTAAAATTAAAATAGTTGATTTCCTCAAAATCATGATCCTCGGTCGCCATCCAATATACAGGCACAAAATGCTGCTCTGGATATTGTTGTTTAAGATTCTTACAGAGGTTAATAGTAGAAATAATCTTATACAGAAAATACAACGGACCCGTAAAGAGGTTCAATTGATGACCAGTAACTACGGTAAAGGTGTTTTCATTTACCAAAGCCGCTATATGTTGCTTTGTACTTTTAGAGACCTTATGATTGCTATACTGACGCTTCAATGCCGTCTGTAGTACCTTTCTGTTCGCCATTGGAAAACTGGCTTTTTTCTCGGCTATTTGCAACTTAAAATTCTCTAGGTGCGGAAAGTTGTTATAGAATGGAGAAAGCTGGGATTCCTCTGCTAGATAATCGCAGATGAGCTTGGAAAAATATCCGGTTTTTTTAAAAGGTAAACAATCAATATCCATATTTATAAAATGAAAGTAACTATAAGATTATACACTATTTGAGGCTCTAAAAATACGTTAATTAGATGAAAATCGAGTTTTTAGGTCGATAAACAAAAAGACAAATCCCAACCGCCTTGTTCAACATTTATTTATTAGATTTGAAGCTAGCACATTTTAAACGGTTCACATGAAGAAATATCTACTCGCCCTATTAATTGTCTTTCCCTTATTAGCATTAGCTCAGTTAAAATCTCCATCAGAATTTTTGGGGTATGAATTGGGCAGTCAATTTACACGACACCATCAAGTAATCGATTATTATGAGTATTTAGCAGAGCAAAATCCGGAACGTATGGTACTTAAGGATTATGGACTAACCAACGAACGCAGACGCTTGGTATTGGCCCATGTATCATCGGCTTCCAATATGTCACAATTAGAAAACATTCGTACAGAACACCTAAAAAACACAAAAGGACAAGGACAACCCGAAAAAGCCATTGTTTGGTTAAGCTATAATGTTCATGGTAACGAAAGCGTTAGCACGGAAGCTTCAATGCAAACCATATATGACTTACTTACCAAAAAAAGTGATTATTTAGAAAATACGGTGGTTATTGTTGATCCTTGTATCAATCCAGATGGAAGGGACCGTTATGTGAATTGGTATAACCAATATAAAAATACACCGAATAATGTAGACCCATATTCCAAAGAACACCACGAGGGTTGGTGGAGCGGAAGGAGCAATCATTACATGTTCGACCTCAATCGCGATTGGGCGTGGTTAACACAGGTGGAAAGCCAACAGCGCTTAAAGGAATTTAACAAATGGCTACCTCATGTGCATGTCGATTTTCATGAACAAGGAGTAAATAATCCCTATTATTTTGCCCCAGCAGCAGAACCATACCACGAAGTAATAACAGATTTTCAGCGTGATTTCCAAAAAACCATAGGTAAGAACCATGCAAAATATTTTGACGCAAATGGTTGGTTCTATTTTACCAAAGAAGTATTCGATTTACTGTATCCTAGTTATGGCGACACCTATCCTACCTATAATGGAGGTATTGGCATGACCTACGAGCAAGGAGGTAGCGGCCGTGCCGGATTGGGCATTATTACAAGTATTGGCGATACACTTACACTAAAAGACCGCATCGACCATCATTATACCACTGGGCTCTCTACGGTGGAGGTAGCGAACAAAAATGCAGAACGGCTAAATGACGAATTCAAAAAATTCTATCAAAATAAAAACTTCAAGTACAAAAATTATATACTTAACGGTAATCCCGATAATTTAAATGCCTTAAGACGGTTGTTGGACCAACATGAAATTGAATATGGTTTTGGAACTAACAGTACGGTGAAAGGTCTTAGTTATGCTACCGGTAAAATCGGTAATATGAAGGTCTCTGAAAATAGTATGGTAATATCAACTGATCAGTCCAAAGGAACTTTAGTTAAGGTGCTTTTTGAGCCAGAAGCCAAACTAAGTGATTCGGTAACCTATGATATCACTGCTTGGTCTTTGCCTTATGCCTATGGTTTGGATGCCGTTGCATCCGAGGGTAGTGTTAGTACAAACAATACTATGACGGCAACACTGTCATCCGCAACCAAAGTAAATAATACGAATTACGCTTACCTTGCGGACTGGAACAGCATTACCGATGCCAAGTTTTTGGCAGACTTACTTACAAATGATATTCGCGTACGTACCGCGCACAAACCATTTTCAGTTGGCGGTAGTTCGTACCAACGAGGAAGTTTGATCATTACCCTATCGGATAATAAAAACCATAAAGATTTCGTAGGAACTATGAAATCAATATTAACAAAGCATACAGAGATTGATCTTCATATCGCTACGACTGGATTTGTAGATAATGGAAAAGACTTTGGATCTGGTTATGTGGACATGATATCCGACGTAAATATTGCCGTTTTAACAGGAGAGCCTACGTCTACCCTAAGATTTGGGGAGATATGGCACTTTTTTGAGCAGCAACTCCACTACCCCGTTTCGGTGCTGGACGAAAGTTATTTCAGCCAAGTAGATCTTGCTGAATATGATGTGCTTATCCTACCTGATGGAAGGGGTTATAGTAGTTTCTTAAAAGAGGATGTAACCAAAAAAATAAAAGATTGGGTCAGTGCCGGTGGAAAACTTATAGCCATGGGCGGCGCTATAGACGGTTTGTCTGCTGATGATGCTTTTTCCATAAAAAAGAAGGAGACAGAAAAGGACACTACCATAACGATGGATGCTTTTGATTCTAGCGAACGTGAACGTATAAAACAGCAGATTACAGGTGCAATCCTAAAAACCACGGTAGACCCTACAAATCCTTTGGCTTACGGATACAACACTAACTATTTTACTTTGAAGTTAGGGAGTCGCGCCTTTGAATATTTGGATGGTGGTAGTGCCGTTTATTTGGCCGATGGTCAAAATAAACCTGTATCTGGTTTTGCAGGTAGTGAAGCCACAAAGAAAATTGACAAGACCCTAGTCTTCGGTACGCAAAACATGGGGCGCGGTCAAGTAGTATATATGGTGGACAACCCCTTGTTTAGAGGGTTTTGGGAAAATGGAAAACTGTTTTTCGCTAATGCTTTGTTTATGGTCAACTAAAATACATTCGCATGAAAGAATACAAGGTCGAAACACTAATCTATTACAGTAAAATTACGCTAGACACCAAACATATTGCAAAAGCATCTAAAGCTGAAATACAAGAAAAATTAGATGAGTATGCAAAAGATGGATGGCGATTAGCCTCAACAGATGCTACAAATTTTGGGGCGGCCGTTTACATCTATTTATATTTTGAGCGTTAAAGCATTCATCATGTCGTAATACCGATTACATGGAATACGGGGGGTTTTACTACCAAAAACACCCTTACCTTGCCAACAAATTTGAACTTGTATCGTTCTACTACCTATTGAGAACCCCTAAGGAGGACGATGTAAAACCAAACTGATATGGCGAACGATCAAGAACATATAGGCAGGCTTCTAGAAAAATTAGAGATGTTGTTGCGAAAACAAGAACATTTTGATCTAGAAGTAAGGGAGCTAAAAAAAGAAGTATTGAAGCTTCAGAGCCAACCTTTGGATACAACCAAGGTAAATTCACCAGTTGAAAAGGCAGTAATAGCCCCTTTGTCCCAAGAAGCCAAAGCCAAACAAGAAGAGCCTCTTGACTTCAAAACCTCCCCAAGCGAAAAGACTTTAAAAGTCGAACCTGGAATACCGCCAGCTTCAAAAAACAAAACACCGAAAGGAAAATCAAATCTAGAAAAATTTATTGGTGAAAACCTCATCAATAAAATCGGGATTCTTATTACGATAATTGGGGTCGTAATTGGCACAAAATATTCTATAGAAAACAACCTTATTAGTCCCCTTACCCGTATTATCCTTGGTTATGGAGTAGGGCTAGGCCTTATCGGCTTCGGTATAAAACTGAAGGTCAAATACACCAGTTATAGTGCTGTTTTGGTTAGTGGCGCTCTAGCCATCATGTATTTTATCACCTTTGCCGGCTATAGTTTTTATGCACTTTTTCCGCAACTATTTGCATTTGGAATTATGCTATTGATCACTATTTTCGGAGTAGTTGCATCCTTAAACTACAACAAGCAGATTATTGCACACATAGGCTTGGTTGGGGCTTACGCCGTCCCGTTTTTGTTGAGTAACAATTCTGGAAATATAGGCATCCTATTTAGCTACGTTGCTATTATTAATCTTGGCATTCTATTTATTTCACTTAAAAAATATTGGAAGGCATTATACTATGTCTCATTTGCATTTACTTGGCTTACCTACATGGTATGGAGAATTTTCTCTTACACATCGCAAGAAGATTTTCAACTTGCCCTCGTTTTTCTTACTCTATTTTTCCTCATATTTTATGCTACATTCTTAGGATATAAACTGATTAAATCTGAAAAATTCAAAGTCTCAGATGTCTTTATGCTCTTACTAAATTCCTTTATTTTTTATGGCCTAGGATACAGTTTACTAGAAGAGAACGAAACAGGAAAAAACCTATTAGGACTATTTACACTGGCCAACGGCCTCATACATTTTGGCGTTACTAGCTTAATTTACAAAAAGAACCTTGGTGACAAAAATCTATTCTATCTCGCAGCAGGTCTCGTTCTCACATTTATAACCATTGCTATTCCTGTGCAATTGGATGGCAATTGGGTTACGCTGTTGTGGGTAGCCGAAGCAGTACTACTATTTTGGATCGGGCGTACGAAAAAGATTAAGGCTTATGAATATATGTCATATCCGCTCGTGGTGCTGGCTTTCTTTAGCTTGCTTCAAGACTGGGGAGATAGCTATAGCTCTAGCTACTTTTATAATGACTTCACACCGCTTACCTCTATTCTAAATAGCACCTTCTTAACGTCTATCTTATTTATAGGTGCATTTAGCTTTATTTATTGGCTCCAAATCAAATATACATTAGCGTTAGCCAATGGAAAAAAATCGTTTATTTCACAACTAATGACCTATGGAATACCAAGTATCCTGCTATTTGTGCTCTACAGTACTTTTTACTTAGAATTGGAATACTACTTTTCCAAGTTATTCTGGACTTCAGAAATAAGCATTCAAGATAGTGATGGCTACGATATAACAAACTATAACTACGACCTAAAGGATATAAAAAGCATCTGGCTATTAAACTATTCGCTATTGTTCGTTAGTCTATTGGCTTTCGCCGTTATGGTAAAATTAAAAAATAAAGTTCTTGGTATCGTAACCTTGATCTTGGCCATCATTGTAGGAAGCATATTTTTAACAGGAGGACTTTATGCCATGAGCGAACTTAGGGATAGTTTTCTCAATGGTGATTTGGCGGAAAATTACAATGTGACCAACTACAACATCTGGATACGTTACATAGCTTTTGCTTTTTTTGGTCTACTTATATTTTCAATTCATAAATTAATACGGCAAGATTTCATCAAAATAAACTTTAAAATACCTTTTGAACTACTTGTTCATACAGCTATTGTTTGGGTATTGAGTAGTGAATTGATTCATTGGATGGCGATAGGTGAATCTGACCAATCCTATAAACTAGGTTTAAGTATTCTTTGGGGTGTTTATGCCTTGGCGTTGATTGTTCTCGGTATTTGGAAAAACAAGAAGTACCTGCGTATTACCGCCATTGTATTATTTGGTATTACCTTGGTTAAGTTATTCTTTTATGATATTGCAACGCTCAATACAATTTCAAAAACAATTGTATTTGTGTCCTTAGGGTTATTACTTTTAATAATTTCTTTTTTATATAACAAATACAAACATAAAATTACGGATGACAATGAAGCATAACATCATCTACTTTTTGCTGTTCTTATTGCCTTGTACTGTATTTGGGCAACTACGTGATTACGATTGGCAGGCGCCTTTGAGAAAAACAACCGATACTTGGCATACGATTCCCCTTAACGAAGCAGTTTTTGATAAAACGAAGGGTGATTTTTCGGATATCCGTATATATGGCATTACAGAGAAAGATACCTTAGAAGTCCCGTTTGTACTTAAATCTTCGGCACCATCTGGAATTGAAGAAGAAATTAATTTTGAACTACTGAACAGCACATCGAATGAAAGTGGCTACTACTACACGTATGCGGTTCCTGTTGAGCAGGCTATTAACAAAATAGAACTATCCTTCAAGAACGATAATTACGATTGGAAACTAGATTTAGAAGGTAGCCAAAACCAGAATCAATGGTTCACTATTTTGGAAAATTACAGGATAGTGTCCATAAAAAATGGACAAACCAACTACACTTTTTCAAACCTCACTTTTACAGAGGCTAAGTACACCTATTTTAGGATACATATTAAAGGGGATGACAAACCAGAATTAGAATCTTCCAGTATTATTTTAAACAAGGTACTTCCGGGTAGCTATGTGACCTATCCAACTACAGAAACCACAATTTCTCAATATGGAAAAGCCACCTTAATTGAAATAAATCTCAAAAAACGGCTACCAATAAGTTATTTAAAAGTAAATATTATAGACGATTATGAGTATTACCGACCTATGAGCGTTTCTTATGTATCCGATAGTGTGGAAACAGAAAAAGGTTGGAAATATACCTATAGGAATTTGTTTTCTAGCACCCTAACCTCATTGGAAGAAACAAAATTCACTTTTAGCAATACACTCCTGAACAAACTTAAAATACGCGTAGAGAACTATGATAATCCAGCTTTAAAAATAGGAACAATAGATACCAAAGGATATTCCTATGAGCTGATAGGGCGTTTTACCGAGCCTGCTAATTACTACTTAGTTTATGGCAACAAAAATGCTTATGCCCCACGCTACGATTTGCAGCAAACAGGATTCAAGCTTCCTTCCGAAGCACCCACTTTAGTTGTTGGCAAGGAAGAAAAAATAGACAAGCCAGTAGTGCTGAAACAAGCACCTCTTTTTGAAAATAAATGGTGGTTATGGGGAATTATGGCCGTCATCATTTTAGTTTTGGGCGGTGCTACATTAAAAATGATGAAAGAGAAAGCCTAAAAAAATCGCTAAAACCTACGCCTTATACTGGTTCGCCATACAAGTCAAAATCAGCAGCTTCCGTGATTCTTATATCAACGAATTCACCTTGTTTTACATAATGCTTTGCGGCATCTATTAAAACTTCGTTATCAACATCAGGAGAGTCAAATTCGGTTCTTCCAACAAAATAATTTCCTTCCTTGCGATCAATAATGCAGCGGAACGTATTTCCTATTTTCTGTTGGTTAAGCTCCCAAGAAATCTGAGACTGTATTTCCATAATCTCGTTAGCGCGTTCTTGCTTTACTTCCTCCGGAACGTCATCTATTAAGTTATACGCATGTGTATTTTCCTCATGACTGTAGGTAAAACAACCTAAACGCTCAAAACGCATTTCTTCTACCCATAGCTTTAAGGTCTGGAAATCTTCCTCAGTTTCCCCCGGATAGCCAACAATTAGCGTGGTACGGATAGTCATTTCAGGTACAGTAGCCCTAAAATCTTGTAATAATTTTGTCGTCTTCGCCTGTGTGGTACCACGGCGCATACTTTTTAGTATCTTATCGGATATATGCTGTAAGGGAATGTCTAGATAATTACAAATCTTAGGTTCGCGGTTCATCACATCCAACACATCCAAAGGGAATCCAGTCGGAAAGGCATAATGCAAACGTATCCACTCGATACCTTCAACCTTTACGAGATTTTCCAAAAGTTCCGCAAGATTTCGTTTTTTATAAAGGTCCAATCCGTAATAGGTAAGATCTTGTGCAATTAGCACCAGTTCTTTCACGCCTTTAGCCGCTAACTTTTGTGCCTCGGTAACTAAATCTTCAATGGGCTTACTTTTATGTTTTCCTCTCATTAAAGGTATGGCACAAAAAGAACAGGGTCTGTCACAGCCTTCCGCAATCTTTAGATACGCATAATTCTTTGGGGTCGTTGTCAAACGTTCACCAATAAGTTCATGCTTATAATCTGCACCGAGTGCTTTCAATAAACTAGGTAGTTCGCTGGTTCCAAAATATTCATCCACATTTGGAATTTCCTTTTGCAAGTCTGGTTTATAACGCTCACTAAGGCATCCGGTAACAAAAACCTTATCTACTATACCGGCCTGTTTCTTTTCCACGTACTCCAAAATAGTATTAATACTCTCCTGTTTAGCATTGGCAATAAAGCCGCACGTATTAATAACAACTACGTTGCCTTCCTCCTCATGTACTACCTCTTTCTTATTAGCCTTCAATTGCCCCATAAGTACTTCAGAATCGTAAACGTTCTTACTACAACCCAGGGTTACTACATTGATTTTGTTCTTCTTAAGTGATTTTGTACGCATAGCTTTTTAATGGGCTGCAAAAATACGATATGGTGACCTAACAAGTCGCGTTTCATACCATTTCTTTCATTTTTACGTTAAACCTTTAGGGTAAATCGGTGTCCTACATCAAATCGTCAGCTATGAAACATAGAAAAATTTTATTTGTTTTTATAATGGTTGTTACAGTTTTGGGCTGTTCTACCGACTCTGAAAATACAGACACAAGTATTCCTGAGGATACAACCGCATACTTTCCTCCTTTAGCTTCCGATGAATGGGAGACCATTACGCCAAAAGAACTTGATTGGAACGAAGATGAGATACAGCCCTTACTGGACTATTTGGAATCAAAGGGTACTAAAGCTTTCTTAATACTTAAAGATGGAAGGATGGCTCTAGAATGGTACGCACAGGATTTCTCTAAAGACTCGCCATGGTATTGGGCATCCGCAGGCAAAACATTAACTTCCTTTGCTACAGGCATAGCACAAGAAGATGGCTTATTACAAATAACGGATAAAACCTCTGCCTACCTAGGCGAGGGTTGGACCTCGCTTTCAAAACAAAAAGAAGATTTGATTAGTGTACGCGACCAGCTTAGCATGACAACGGGGCTAGATGATACTCGAGGAGATTGCAAAACACCAGATTGTCTTGTATATATAGCCGATGCCGGAACACGCTGGTCCTACCATAATGCACCTTATACCTTGTTACAAGATGTAGTTGCAAACGCCAGCACTACAAACTTTGAAAGCTATTTCAATTTAAAATTAAGGGACAAAATTGGTATGAACGGGCAATGGATTTCTACAAACGGTTCCAATAACGTTTATTGGAGTACTGCGCGGAGCATGGCCCGTTTTGGACTTTTAAATCAACATGAAGGTGAATGGAACGGAACTATAATATTAGGTGATATTGATTTTTTAAAGGATATGAAAAATACGTCTCAAAATCTGAACAAATCTTATGGATACCTTTGGTGGTTAAATGGAAAAGCTAGTGCCATGATACCACAATCCCAAGTTGTTTATGATACGGAACTAATGCCAAATGCACCAACAGATCTCTATGCTGGCCTGGGAAAGAATGATCAAAAATTATATGTAGTGCCTAGCGAAAACTTAGTTATAGTTAGAATGGGGGAAGACACTGGAATAACTACACTTGGTCCTTCTAGTTTTGATGATGAACTCTGGAGTTTTATAAATTCGATTGTTGATTGATTCTTAATAGTCCAACACAACTACCCAAGGTTAAGTTGTTCAAAAAGTAACATTAGGCGATTAATCATAGCCTACTGGCATTTTTCTTTGTTTAAAAGCCTTTTCATAAGCTGCTCCCAATCGTAACAATTCGGCTTCTTTAAACGATTTTCCAATAAAAGTTAGGTTAATCGGCTCTCCAGATTTCTTATAACCCATAGGTATTGTTAAGGCTGGATATTTTGCAACTGCCGCATATGCTGCATGGTAGTTATTTATGGACAACACGGCATCCAGATTATAAGCATCCATAGCGGTGTCAAAATAAGAACGTCCATTTTGTTCCAAGTTGTGTTTTATTTGTTCCAAGTCGGATGCCGTTGTGGTATCGGCAAGTATACCATGAAACAATGCTTGTCCGTAGGGAATTCTCACTAATGAATCTTCAGAATTATACATAACAGCATCCTCAATAGTTCTAATTTTTACTTTTTTAGCCTTGGTATAGGTTTCTAGATACCTTGGTAAATCGTTTCGCATATCGATGCTTAAAATACTCCTAAACCCATCCATTGTAATCTCGGGCGGTGTAAATTCGATAACCTCCGCACCTAAGGACCGCATGACTTCAATGTTTTCTCTGTACATGGAATCGCTTTCCATTAATGTTGAAAATGCACCCAAACGCATCGCCTCAAATCCTTTAGGGTGCAAACCTGCTGAAAGAATTCCAGGAAACTGTTCTTGTGTAGATGAATCATCTAATGCATCATAACCCATCATCGCAGATAGTAAAATGGCATTGTCTATAACGTTTTTGGTCATTGGCCCTGGAGTATCTAAGGTACTAGAAATAGGAACGATTCCAGAGCGACTAAGTAAGCCGATAGTAGGTTTTAGTCCTACAACAGAATTCTGACTACTCGGGGATAAAATGGAACCCGATGTTTCTGTTCCTACAGCTGCCACGGCATAGTTCGCTGCTACCGATGTTCCGCTTCCGGAACTAGAACCACCAGTTTCAAAAATACCTCTACCGTAAGGGTTCATGGTTTGCCCGCCAACTGCGCTATACCCTACAGGACATCCAGAACATAGGAAATAAGCCCATTCGCTAAGGTTTACCTTTCCTAAAATCAACGCACCGTTCTCCTTTAAACGCCGAACAATAAATGAATCTTCCACTTCATTATCAACCAAGGCTACGGAACCTGCGGTGGTATTCATACCCTTGGTATTGATATTATCCTTTAAGAGTATGGGCATTCCATAAATGGGATGTCGCGATATAGGTGCGGTACCTGCGGCTATCATACTATCCAATTGGCGGGCCTCTTCCAAAACAGATGCGTTTAATGCAATTACCGTATTAAGCGTCGACGTATTATCAAGTTCATAGGTATATATACGATATAGATAAAAAAGTACCAACTTCTCGTAGGTGAGAAGACCTTCTTTTATGCTATGTTGAAGCGAAATTATATTTTGCTCTAAAATCAGCGGTTTTAAAGCCTCATAAGCAACCTCTGACATGTTCGAAACTTCTTCATGCAGTGGCAAAAAAACATCATTCTTATCTAAGACCTTGGATTGAATCAACTTGTATCGCATTCGTTCCTTTTCATGGTCTGCGTTTGCATTTACGTCTTCAACATCATCATAAGGTTCCCAAATACGACCTGTTTCTCGAGTTTCCTTAGCTTCTTGATTACAGGAATACATGATAACCATAAGTAATACAAATATTATTCTTTTCATTATTAACCCGTATAAGCCCATTATTGTCTTTTCCAATCATTAATATTTCTTTGATTCAAACGCACAAATTCATCCTTGCCTAAAGACTCGGAAATTTCCATTGATTTTGTGGCTGAAACAATGGCCGCCTTGTAGCGTCCCAATGCTGCTAGTACCAATGCTTTTATTCGATAAAAATAATAGGTCTCTCCACCAAGTTCTAACGCCTTGTTTACATATTCTAACGCAACTAGCGGTTGTATTCCCTGTTCTTGATAATAGCGCGCAATTTCATAATAGGTTTGTGCCGTAGGGTCATTATCTAGTTTTTGCTGAATTTGCCGCTCCATAACCTGCTTGGTATCCACTGTTATTGGCACCTTAATCTGGGTATGTGCCCAATGCAAAACCATATCTACCCTATCATAGGTAAGCCCATCAAATGAGATCATAAAATTCTCTTGAAAATCTAGAACTTTAGTAGGTATTGCAGTCAAGCGCAATATATCCTCAGCAGGATTGTATGCCGCTCTACCATCTCCCCAATGTGCCGTGTTTTTATGAAAAACGATTTCCCATTGCTTCTCTGACGGGAAAGCATACAGGGCATAGACACCTTTTGGAATAACATGTCCAGAAATACGTACATCAGTATCAAAGGTAATCTTAGTAGATTCGTTAGCCCCCACGCGCCAAATACGACCGTAAGGCACCAAACCAGGAAGCCCATTTGAATCAGTTCCAAAAATCACTCTTCCCTTGGCTGCTGGCCTAGAATACTCAATACTAATTTTTGATAGTCCTACGTGTTGTTCTATCCTAGAAAACGGACTTGCTTTAGGGTGGTCTAGTTGTGCAGAAATAATGGCACACCAGAAAACTACTAAGATAAGTGGTATCGTTTTCAACCTTTTACTTTAAAGAAAGAATCTACAAATTCATACTTATTAAACACTTGTAAATCTTCGATACCTTCGCCTACACCTATATATTTGACAGGAATCTGAAATTGATCTGAAATCCCTATGACCACACCACCTTTTGCAGTACCGTCAAGTTTTGTAACGGCCAGCGAAGTAACCTCGGTAGCCTTTGTAAATTGCTTTGCCTGTTCAAAAGCATTTTGTCCGGTAGAACCATCTAAAACCAATAATACCTCATGAGGTGTACCTTCAACTACCTTCTGCATTACACGCTTTACCTTAGTCAATTCGTTCATTAAATTTACCTTGTTATGTAGGCGTCCCGCTGTATCTATAATAACTATATCTGCATCTTGGGTTACTGCTGAACTAAGCGTATCAAAAGCAACAGAAGCTGGATCGCTACCCATTTGCTGTTTAACAATGGGAACGCCAACCCGATCGGCCCAAACCTGTAGTTGGTCTATAGCCGCCGCCCTAAACGTATCCGCAGCACCTAAAACTACCTTGTATCCCTGCTTTTTCAGTTGAAAAGCCAACTTGCCTATCGTTGTAGTTTTACCGACACCATTGACACCTACCACCATAATCACATAAGGTCTTTTGTCCTTAGGGATTTGAATCTCTGTAGCATCACCCGTATGGGTTTCAGAAAGTAGACCGGCGATTTCTTCACGCAAGATTTCATTAAGTTCGTCGGTACCCACGTATTTATCCTTGGCAACACGGGCCTCAATACGTTTTATAATCTTCAAGGTTGTATCCACGCCAACATCAGAGGAAACCAGTACTTCTTCCAAATTATCTAGAACATCGTCGTCTACTTTAGATTTGCCAGCTACTGCCTTACCTAACTTAGAAAAAAAGCTTGTTTTGGTCTTTTCTAGACCTTTATCCAAACTTTCCTTCTTCTGAGAAGAAAATATCTTTTTAAATAAACTCATTTTAGTATTGAATAGTTACTCAAATATAAAAATTAAAAAGCCCCTTTCGTAAGAAAGAGGCTTAATAACGTTTTAATAAACTTGTATTATTTCTTTGCAATCCAAGCATCTACCAATTCTGGTGCCATAACTGACTCAACAAAAACATAAGCACCACTCTTAGGTGACTTTACCATCTTTATCGCTTTTGTCAATCTTTTGGAACTTGTCTGTAAACTTGCTACCGTCTTCTTTGCCATGACTAATTATCTTTTAGTGTCGCTTTCGCCAAGAGCGAAAATCTATTTAATTTCTTTATGAACAGTCATTCTCTTTAGGATAGGATTAAATTTCTTAATCTCCATCCTTTCGGGAGTGTTCTTTTTATTCTTAGTAGTAATGTACCTAGAAGTTCCCGGTTGTCCCGATTCCTTGTGCTCCGTACATTCTAAAATCACTTGTATTCTATTGCCTTTTTTTGCCATCGTAATCTATAATTTTCGGGATTATTTTACTAATCCTTTAGCTTTAGCTTCTTTCAACACAGCTGAAATACCCTTCTTGTTGATGCTCTTTAAAGCTCTTGCAGAAACTTTTAAAGTAACCCAACGGTCTTCTTCCGGAATATAAAATCTCTTTTTAGAAAGATTTACATCAAATCTTCTTCTGGTCTTGTTGATAGAGAAGGAAACGTTATTTCCGAACATTGCTCTCTTTCCGGTAATCTCACAAACTTTAGACATTGTGTCGAATTTTTCTTTTAAACAGGGTGCAAATTTATATCATTTTTATCTTACCGACAACATTCTACTTCACATTTTTACAATTTCTTTTTGAAGCAACTCAAAAGCCTTATTTACAGACTTTTGTACAATACGGTCTCTATGTGTCCCCATTTGAAATTTTTCTACAAAAACATTATTCGGTGTAGCTATGGCTATACAGACCGTTCCCACCTCAGCATCAGAATCGCCTTTAGTTGGACCTGCATTACCTGTAGTCGCAATTGAAAAATCGGTTTTCAGTAGCTTCTTAACACCAGAGGCCATAGCAATGGCCACTTCTTCACTCACCACTGAATACTCCTCTATTACTTTTTCAGGTACATGGAGCACGTTTATCTTCGTTTCAGTAGCATAACTCACCACACTACCTTTAAAATAAGTAGATGCACCAGGAATAGCTGTAATCCTCGCTGCAATCTCGCCTCCTGTAAAGCTCTCTGCGGTCGCCAAAGTTAAGCCCTTTTCACCCAACAGTTTGGCCACCAACTCCTCGATGGTTTCCTCGTCTTCGACACCATAAACAATGTCACCGATGATGGGAAGTAGTTTTTTATGTTCGGCTTCTATAGCAGCCATAAGTAAGTTAAAATCGGCTCCTTTTGCAGTCATTCGCAACCTCACCCTACCCAAATTAGGTAAATAGGCTAGTTTGATAAATGAAGGTAATTGGTCCTCCCATAACTCAATTCTTTGGGCAATGGCACTCTCCCCCAATCCGTAGGTTACCAAGGTTCTATGAATAATATGAGGGCGTTCGTAAAACTCGACCAACTTCGGCA
>CBDUKC010000042.1:0-15451 GCA_965367705.1 uncultured Maribacter sp.
GCGAACATTGTTCCCGTTGGAAAAGACCAAATGCAACATATAGAAATGACACGTGATGTAGCTTCTCGCTTCCATGCACAATTGGGGGAAACCTTTGTTTTACCTGAAGGTAAGGTACAAGAAGAGACCATGTACGTTCCAGGAACCGATGGTGCCAAAATGAGCAAGAGCAAGGGGAATTTAATTGACCTTTTTCAGACCGACAAAAAACTACGCAAACAAATTATGGGAATTCAAACAGACAGTATCCCGATGGAAGACCCTAAAGACCCTACAAATGACAACGTTTTTGCACTCTTTAAAATTCTAGCCTCACAACCCCAAATAGAGGATATGAGCGCAAACTATTTAGCTGGAAATTACGGATACGGACATGCAAAGCAAGAACTTTATGAGGTGATTCTTAGTAAATTTGAGGAACCCCGCGAAAAGTTCGAATACTATATGAACCACTTAAACGAGGTAGATGAAGCACTAGCTCTAGGTGCCGAAAAAGCTAAAAAAGTAGCTGATGGTGTTTTAGAAAGAGTTCGGGAAAAGTTAGGTTATTAATAACATACCCTGAACTTTATTTTTGCTTGGGATGGGTTGGTGATTAATACTCGCTTCAGGACATACCATCCTCTTCTAATTTTCAATAGCCAAAAGCTCCATCTCAAAAATCAAAGCGGCATAAGGTGGTATTTCTCCTCCGCCGGCACCTCGTGGTCCGTACGCCAAGTCTTGGGGTATGAATACCTTCCATTTAGACCCAACGGGCATACGTAATAATGCTTCTGTCCATCCGCTAATGACTTGTGAAACTCCGAATTTTGTAGGCTCTCCACGCGCTATGGAGCTATCAAAGACCTTTCCGTTAATTAGGGTTCCCGTGTAATGTACTTTAACCTTATCCGTTGAAGTTGGTATGGCGCCGTCGCCTTTGTTTAGGATTTCATATTGTAGTCCACTTTCCGTAGTCACTACTTCCGGTCTTTTTCCGTTGTCTGCTAAGAAGAGTTCGCCTTCTTTACTTTGCACCTTGGCTATTTCCTCCTGTTTTCCTTGAATCGTAGTTTTAATAAGTTTTTGAGCCTCTTGAATAGACATCTTTTCTTCTCCCTTGATAGCATCTTCAAGTGCTGAAGAAAAAGCGCTATACGAAATCGAATCAAACCCTACCGTTTTTAGATTATTACCGATACTCGTACCGAAGGCGTAACTAAAATTCTGTAGGCTGTCTTTTAAATCCAATTCATTCGCTTTTGCAATTGCATTTAATTCCGCCTGCATTTCAATAGCTAGCGCTTTTAACAGTGCTACTTCCTTAATCAGGTCTTTTTTCTTTTGGCCGAAACTAGTTAAACCAAAAAATAATACTACAATAACAAGTGACTTCTGCATTTATTTGATTTTATGGAGTGCGAAAATAACTAAAAACTAAAAGTTATTATTTATCGTTCCTGATTTTCTCAAAAATATAAGAAGTACTAAACACCGTTTTTCTTGAAGATTCAACTAATTAAAGCAACTTCAATAGCCCCATGTAGTTGCAAAATGACCTGTAAATAAAGTATTGTGAGGCTAACCTAATAAAAATATTATGCACATAGCATTAAAACTAAGCGGTCGGTTTAACAAATGTAAGCTCCTATATATTGGATGAAAAGTGCGTCGTCAAAAAATAAAAAACCGATAAACTGCTTAAAATTCCAATCTGATTCACTTAAAACCTAGGTTTTAGACTAGGCAGTCGGTCAAAACCCTAAATCGCTTCGAATAACTTTCCAGGTAATGGGCGTATTACCCCTTTCATTTCCATGGCCAACAAGGTAGATGAAGCCTTAAAAATAGGAATATTACAAGATAGCGCTACACTATCCAATACTTGTTTTCCATTTTGCTGTAGGTAGCTGTAAATCGTCTGTTCGATTTCGTCCATATCTACAAATAACTGTTTTTGTATGGTTTTGGTCTTTATGTCCTCCAAGTCCCAATCCAATAGATAAATTAAATCCGCTGCCGAGGTAAGCATATGTGCCTTTTGTTGTTTAATAAGATTATTGCAACCCAAACTATAGGTGTCGGAGGTTCTTCCTGGAACCGCAAATACATCTCTGTTGTAACTATTAGCAATATCGGCAGTAACCAAGCTGCCTCCCTTTTCTGCAGATTCAACTACCAACGTAGCTTCGCTCATTCCTGCAATAATCCGGTTGCGTTTGAGAAAATTTTCCCGTTCCGGTTTACTAGTACTCCAGAATTCGGTATAAAACCCACCATTACCATAAACATCGGCTTGGTACTTGGCATGCGTTTTAGGGTATATTTGATTTAAACCATGCGCCAAACAACCAATGGTCTGTAATCCCTGTTTTATAGCTTCTCGCTGTATGCAAATATCAACACCATATGCGAATCCACTAACGATAATAGGGTTCAAAGGGGCTATATCGGCAATAAAGCGTTCGCAGAAGGCGCTACCATAACTTGTAATCTTTCGTGTACCAACCACACTAATGAGTTTGCGCCCCTCCAAGTTAATGTTCCCCTTTCTAAAAAGTAAGATAGGGCTATCGATGCAGTGTTTTAGATAATGTGGATAGTCTGCATCTTGAAAGTATGTCCACCCTATATCATTGGAAGTTATAAACAAGTATTCCTTTTCGGCAGCCGCTAAATGCTCCGCATCGAACAAATGTTTAATAGTATGCGTACCGATACCATCCATCCGCAGCAAATGATCTCGTTTAGCTTCAAAAATTGCCGATGGACTACCGCATTGCGCAATAAGTCGTTTTGCAATCACATCGCCAATATTGGGCACATGCTGCAACCTTAAAGTCGCAATAAGCTCATCCGTAGTATGTTGTGATCTTATCATTAAGGACTACAAAATACTACAAATATTAATGTTAATAAAAAGTTAGAGCAATGGTTTTTAAGCCCCGTATTTTTTTTGATATTTGTTGTATATGGTACTAGAACACTATATCAGCGATTTGCTCTACAGATACAACTGTGTAGTGGTCCCAACTTTTGGGGCTTTCCTTACGCAAAAAACCTCTGCACGAATCAATGATACAACCAATACTTTCTTCGCTCCAACAAAATCGATTGGTTTCAACCAACAGTTGACTTCCAATGACGGACTTTTAGTTTCCCACATTGCTGAAAATGAGAAACTTTCCTTTGAAACCGTACTCACCAGTATGGAGGAAATTGCACAGCAATGGAAATCACAATTAGCAACAGGGGAAAAGTTGAGCTTAAAACATATTGGCCTATTATGGACAAATTCAGAAGGTAAAATTCAATTTCAACCTTATTTGGAAGTCAATTACCTCACCTCCTCCTTTGGATTGTCTCCATTTAATACGATACCTGTAACTTGGGAAGTTTTAAAAGAAGAAATAGTGGTCATGGAGGAACGAATACCGTTCATGATAAGTCCGGAAAAACGCGAGACTAGCTCATTTAGACCCTATCTAAAATATGCTGCGATTTTGCTTTTAGCCTTATCAACAGGACTTACAGGCTACCGTTTTTATAATAATGGCGTAAAGAACGAACAAGTTGCACGCCAAGACGCACAAAACCATATCACTAAGCAGATTCAAGAAGCTACCTTTTTTGATACTTCACCTTTAGAATTACCTACCGTGAACGTAGACGCTATTTCCATAAGTAAAAAAGAAGTTATTATAGCGAAGCATCATATCGTTGCTGGTGCTTTTAGGATAAAATCCAATGCGGATAGAAAAGTAAAAGCATTACAGAATAAAGGCTATAATGCAGCTTATTATGGCACCAACGCCTATGGCCTGCACATGGTTACTTACGACCGTAGTAATAATGCCAAGGAAGCATTGGAAGCTTTAAGAGCAATAAAGCGTACGGAATCTTCTGATGCATGGTTATTATCTGAAAAGTAAAAATCTTCTTGTCCCAAAAGGTTACCGTTAATTGAAGTGCGTTTCCAAAGCTGGTTTTTCAATTTTGAGGAATACTCCCGAAATATTTACATTCCTATGCGGTATACCTTTTTAGCCCCGTATCTTTGCATAAAATAATTTTTAATGGAATCCAAATCACCTTCTGCTTCTAGAACAACAATGACCGATATGGTACTCCCTAGCGAGACCAACCCTTTAAACAATCTTTTTGGTGGAGAGCTTTTGGCACGAATGGATCGTGCAGCGAGTATTGCTGCAAGAAGACATAGTAGACGTATTACCGTTACAGCTTCCGTAAACCACGTAGCATTTAATAGGGCAGTTCCCGTGGGAAGTGTTGTAACGGTGGAAGCAGCGGTTTCACGAGCATTCAATACTTCGATGGAAGTGTATATTGATGTTTGGATGGAAGATCGCTTCAGCGGGGAAAGAACAAAAGCGAATGAGGCTATCTATACGTTTGTGGCTGTTGATGAAACTGGGAAACCAACAGAAGTTCCTCAGTTAGCTCCAGAAACTGATTTAGAGAAGGAACGTTTTGCCGGCGCTTTACGAAGGAAGCAGTTGAGTTTAGTCCTTGCCGGAAAGATGAAACCAGATGAAGCTACCGAGTTGAAAGCTTTATTTATGGGTGCTTAAAAATCAAAATGGTCTGGATGAGGACCTGTACGCTCGTTACGGTCTAGGCCATCCAAAAAAGCAACATCCTTTTCGCTCAATTCAAAATCAAATATATTGGCGTTAGCAGTAATTCTATTTGTCTGTACCGATTTTGGAATAGTCACTACGTCCTTTTGAAGATTCCAGCGCAAGATGATTTGAGCAATTGATTTACCATATTTTTCAGCAAGCTCGTTACAGAAGTCCAGTTCAAAAACCTTACCTACCATAAAGGGAGACCAAGCTTCATACTGAATGGTATTTTTTTTGCAGAAATTCATCAACTTTTGCTGTACCAAGTAGGGATGAAATTCCATCTGATTGACCATAGGCACTATCTTGGCATCGGTCATTAAGTCTTCCAAGTGATGTTGAAGAAAATTGCTTACGCCTATTGCTCTTACTTTTTTGTTTGCATATAAATACTCTAAAGCTTTCCAAGTCTGCTTGTATTTGCCTTTTACGGGCCAATGTATCAGATATAAATCAAGATAGTCCAGTTGTAATCTATCAAGACTTTCCTGAAAAGCCTGTAGCGTGCTTTCATATCCCTGATCTGCATTCCAGACTTTAGAGACCACAAAAATTTCTTTTCTAGGAACATCACTAGCCTTTATTCCTTTACCTACCCCTTCTTCATTTTTGTAGATTGATGCCGTATCTATATGCCGATACCCAGTATCTATGGCTGTTTTTACGGAATTCACTACCTCAGTCTGATTATCCGCTTGATAAGTACCCAAACCTAAATAAGGCATTTGAACCCCATTACGTAGGCTAAAACATCCGCTAAGATCGGTTATTATTGGTGTTTTCATAACAATTTACTTATAACTGATACACCCATTCCTCCGGGTTTAGTTTTGAGGTATTTTGATATAAATAGAACTTTAAGCGGGTCTGACCGTTAGCTGTATTCGTGTAAACGGTTCCTAAGGCTTCCTTGATAGCTACTTTATCCCCCTTCTTCACATATAATTGGTCCAGATTGTAATATGTACTAATAAAGTTTCCATGCTTGATCTGTACCCCTTTGTTTCCGCCAGGAACGGATAGAATGGCAATTACCTCTCCTTCAAAGATTGCCCTTGCCTTGGCACCAGAATCTGTAGCGATAATAACCCCATTACTTTCATGTTTGATTCCTGGATAAATAGGATCTCTATAAATACCAAAACCCTGGCTCTTTATCCCCTTTTCCACCGGCCATATGAGTTTCCCCTTATTGGCAGAAAAGTTATTGGCAATAATGGTAGCCTCGGGCGTCAGTAAAAATTCACTAATAGAACTTTTAGTAGTTTTCCTTCCTGATTTTTTATTAGAGGCGGCAATGGCACTGCGAATCAATTTCTCTATTTGCTGATCAATTTTCTTGGCTTCCTGCTTCTTTTTAGAAATAGCACTGGTATACTTGGATTCGTTCTTGCGTATAGTTCCCAAAAGGGCTTTCTGATCTTGGATTTCACTAAATAAGGCATTCTTAGCCTTACGATTTTGTGCTAACAGTATCTCTTTTACCTTTCGCTCTTCGTTCAAATCACTATTTAAAAGTGCTAGTTCGTCCGTTTTAGCCAAAATTTGCGCTCCCTGTTCCTTTCTGTAGTCCGTATACTGTTTCATGTACTGTAGCCTTTTAAACGCTTGGAAAAAACTTTCTGAAGACAACAAGAACATTAATCTATTTTGCTTTGATTTATTCTGATAGGATTTTTGTACCATGGTCGCATACTCATCCTTTACTTGTAAAAGCTCTGCTTTTAGTTTACCAATATTTCTAATATTTGTGTTTATTTGTCTGTTGAGAAGGTTAGATTGCTGATTGGTTACTCGTATGAGCTCTTGGCGCACCGTTATCTTTTTGTCCAACGCCTCCATCTGGTCCAGCACATTTCCTTTTTCCTTTTTTTCAGCAAATAGCAACCGGTTAATATCCCTAATTTCTTGTTGTAGTTTTTCGCGCTTCTCTTCCAGGGCTTTCTGCTCTGTTGTCTGTGCATAGGAAGTTTGGACCATACCGGTCAAAAACAACATAAAAACCAACTGTAAACCTGTTTTGAATCCCATGTTACTCTAGCACTATTTCTTTATATCCTTTGGGTATTGAATATGGAAAATTAAGTTTTTGATTTAACTCTAAATTCCTGTATTCCAATGTTATATCATTTTCTAAACTCCCATCTATGGCCCGAATTAAAATTTCATTTGGCCATATCGTCGGGCCAACATTTTGGTAGTTCCTATACCTGATTTGGAGTAATCTGCCCTTTATGGCTTGGGACACTTGTTGTGTTGCCATTTTAAAGTTCCTAGGCTCTATTTGAAAAAGTACTTTAAAAAGTTCTTGTTCTGTTTTAGGTGTAAGTCGGTATGTATTAGCAACGGTACTGATTCCATATTTATCATTTTTCAAATCGAAGATTGCTTGGCCCAAAAGTAGGTTTTGGACGCTATAAAAATCCAATTCTGTACCTAATAACTGACTGATATATGAAAAATCACCATCAAAATATTCATTTTGTAGTTTGTTATAAAAGGACACCCTATCTGGAGTTATGTAGGCTTTTACGATTCCCAATGGGGCGCTCATCCAGATACCCTTGTCTTTCTCCATACGAAGGCTAACCGTAAAGCTTTGGTTGTCATCACCATTAGAATAATCAATTTTTACTTTTCCCCGAACTGTCTTAAAATTCGTGGCATTCTGATAATGTACCTTTATTACGGATTTTGCCGAAAGCCGGGCATCAATTGCACCATCGCTAAGTACTTTAGCTCCTTTACAGGAGCCGATGAATGCTACTAAAAGTACATAAACGCATGCTTTTACATATTTTGCCCAACTGCTTTTCATAGTTAAAATCCTGGTTTTACCTTACGAAGGTACATATTTGCCTTTGAAGGATTTGAGATTGCGTTATATGCCGTAGAGAGCTCAGTATAGATTTTATTCGCTAAAGAAATATCACTGACCATGTAGTCCAAAGCTGTTTCCAAAATCTCTATGGCACCCCTATGTTCTCCCTTTTTATTTAAGGCATATCCATTAGCAAAATAAAAATAGGGCTGTGCTGGATAATTTTCTAATGCTTCTTCAGAAACTTCGAGCAATAAAGGGTTGCCTGTTGGCATCATAAGTAACTCACGTATTCTTGATTTGTAGCTTTCTAGGTCTTTCCTATCAGAATTTACAACCGTGGTACTTACCGAAACACTTTTGATTTTTTTTTGAGTTTGTACCAGTGCTTCCTTACTGTTTTGTTCCAATACCATAATGCTTTTAGACTTTTTCAAAGGTTCCAATATCGTTAAAGCATCCTCATATTTTTCTTGATTGTAATATATTTTAGCTAAATTTTCTTGAAAGATGATATTATTCTTGGGTAAGGCTTCTTGTATGCTGGCAATCCTGTTTCCTTGTGCGTTTAGCGTGGTCACTAATGTATTCAAATACCAAAAATTTTCGGGAGCCGCTGAAACTGCCTCTATTCCGTATAATTTGGATTGTACATAATTCTTATCTAAAAAATAGACCCTTGCCAACTCATGAGCTACGGCAACATTATCGGGTTGCAGTCGCTTACATTCTAATAAAAAATTAATCGCTCGGTCATAGTTCTGTATCCCTTTTTGCTTAATTCCTTCAAAGAAATTTTCTTGAAATTCATCTGAATATTCTTCTAAAAATACCTCAGAACTTTCTTCTATCTGGATTTCCTGCTCTTCTTGCGCATAGAAGTGATTGGGAACAAAACACATTCCTAAAAACAACGGTAAAAGGAAAAAAACTTTTTTCATATCTACGCTTAAATTGGACCTTTAGCGGATTAGGTTACTTTACCCCAGTACTGCCAAAGCCTCCTTCTCCTCTTGCCGTGTCGGATAGTTCTTCCACTACCTCCCATGCTGCACGTTCATGCTTGGCAATGACCATCTGGGCAATACGTTCTCCGTTTTCAATAACAAATGCCTCGTTAGACAGGTTTACCAAAATAACCCCAACCTCGCCTCTATAATCTGCATCAATAGTGCCTGGTGCGTTTAAAACGGTAATCCCTTTTTTTGCCGCCAATCCACTCCTTGGCCTTACTTGTGCTTCGTAACCCAGAGGAAGTTCCATAAAAAGTCCTGTTTTTATAATGGCCCTTTCTAAGGGTGCTAATGTAATTGCTTCAGATAAGTTTGCGCGCAAATCCATCCCAGCGGAAGCGTTTGTTTCGTAATGAGGCAATTTATGTGCCGATTTGTTTATTATTTTAATTTTCATGTCTCTTTTAAGAATACTTTTTTAAGGTTGTCCGCTTCTAATTTATAGACCATTCCCAGAAAAAGGAGAAGCAAAACGATTCCAACGATTAAATTCCTATCAAAAATATAAAATGACAGGATTGAAAAGAGGATGGACACTCCTAAATAAAAACCAATTTTTCTGAAATTATATGGAATAGGATAGTACATGCGTCCAAAATAAAAAGAAAGCACCATCATTGTGCCATAGGCAACCAAGGTTGCAATTGCCGAGGCCATATAACTAAAATACTGTATGAGGGCAAAATTGATAATAATGGTAAGCACGGCTCCAATCATAGAAATATAGGCCCCAAACTTTGTGCGGTCCGTTACTTTGTACCAAACGGATAGATTATGATAAATTCCAAGGAAAAAACTGGCCAATAGAATTATGGGTACTACCGGCATCGCATCCCAATACGCCTCGTCCCTAACAAAAAGTTCTTTTAAAACATCAGCAAAAACCACCACGGCCAATAAAATAATACTCCCTAGTACCACAAAATAATTTGTAATCTGTGCATAGGCCTTTTGCGGATTCTTTGTATCCGAATGACTGAAGAAAAAAGGCTCTATCCCCATTCTAAAAGCAGTAGCGAAAAGGGTCATAAAAACAGCTAGTTTAATACAGGCTCCATACTTGCCTACCTCCCCAATGGCAATATCATCTGGCAATAATCGCTCCAACAAAATCTTGTCCAATACTTCATTCACGGTAAAAGCAATACCGGCTACAAGAACCGGCATGGCGTAACGCATCATACGTTTCCAAAGAGATAGGTCAAAAATATACGGTCTTCTTAAGTATACCGGCAGTAAAAGTACTAAGGTTACCCCACTTGCTAGCAAATTAGAAATCAATATGTACGATATTTCATAATCTTTGATGTAGATACTGCTCAAAAAATCCGTACCCCCTGAAGAAACCCAATTAGGCAACGCTACTAAGAAAAAAAGATTTAGACCTAGGTTCAGACAAACATTCAGAATTTTGATTGCAGCGAAACGCCCTGGCTTTTCATTGGCCCTTAGCCACACAAAAGGTATGATTGCCAAGGCATCCAAGGCTAAAATTCCAAAAACATAACCTATATACTTGGGTTTTATCTCAAGAAGTTGAGACAGACTACTCTTAAAAAGAAACCCTATAATCAAAAAAGACAGCGTAGTAGCTAAAATGGAAAGCAAAGAAGTGGTGACTACTTTTTTTCGCTGGTCGGTTTCCTTGTAGAAACGGAAAAAAGTGGTTTCCATTCCATAAGCCAAGAACACATTAAAAATAGCAAAGTAAGCAAATATCACGATAACTTCTCCATAGGATTCTGGAAGCATTACTGCCGTATAGATTGGAACCAATATCACATTGAGCATCCTCGGCAACACGGTTGCAAGTCCATAAATGGCGGTTTGCTGGAAAAGTTTCTTAAGTGGATTCAAACATATTGTATTGAAGCCTTAAAAGTACCTATTTACACCCTGTAAACAAACTTAGTTTTGAGGGAAACCCATTCAAAAAGTCGAAATATCGATAAGGCATCCATATCCTTGCGGTTTCCCTATAACTTCCCCCAAATAAAATTCGGTGCTTTACTACTTCTAAAAAAGTAAGCCAACTGGGGTTTCTTATTGATGAACCGAAAGCTTAATCCTGTTGTAATCGTTTTAATTCTTTCATTTCGTTTCGTATCTGCTTGGTAATAAAAACTGCAAAAAAGATAAGCAGCACGATAGATGACACAATAATGTAGGTATAAAATCCAGCCGACAAAGTAGCTTTAAAAAGCGGTAAGAGTATTAAAAACCCCGTAACATAACAACCAATGATTATAGGTGTCCATAGATAATGGACATGTTTTCTACGCTTATAATATGCTATCAAATCATTCTTAAAATCAGTTTGCTGCGAAAGGGTATTCATCTTACTAAAATCCCGAATACTCAAAACTTCCAGTAGGATACGTATGAGAAGACTCGCTATCATAAAAGTAATCCCTAGTACCACTTGTTGGTTGCTATAGCCTGCTATATAAAAGAAAAAACCAATTAGTATAATTATGGTGCTTCCTAATACTAAATTGGTAATGCGTTGTTTGTTTTTAATGGTACGCAAACCGTTCAGTAAGGTTTGAAACCCTTTATCAGTGGCTTCTATTTCCGGTTGATTTTTCCAATTCTGTTGTAGTTCTTCAAAATTATTCATGGGATACACATTTTGTTAATTGACTTTTAATTCGATGGATTCGTGTTCGAATGGCATAATGCTTCATTCCGATAATTTCGGATATCTCGTTTTGCGGAAGACCCTCAAGTACCAGTAGAATGATTGCCCTGTTCGTTTCCGAAAGTTTTTGAATACATTCATACAACTGAACTAATTGATTTTCTCTGTCCGCACCCGAATGTTCTTCAATAATTTCGGGAACATCAGCAATTGCTATTGTTCTGGAAATCTTTTTTCCAGTTCTTAATTTAGACAAACACGTGTTCACACTTATTCTGTAAATCCAAGTACTGATGCTACTTTCACTTCTAAAGTTCTCTAAGTTTTCCCAAATCTTTATAAATATCTCTTGGGTCAGGTCTTTGGCTACATCTTGGTCTCCCGCTACATAGCCAAGGCATAGGCGCATCACTTTAGGGTAATGCGCGGCATACAGCTCTTTATATCTCTTGTCTATGCTATTCATTATTGAGTCAAACTAGTCTTTAATTTATCTTGAAACCATTTAGGACTGTCGTACATTATAAAATGTGCGGCATCGGATGCAAAAACTATGTCATAGTTCTTTAGGTTCTTGTATTGTTCTGTGTAAGTACGCTGTGCCATTTCCAAGCCATACGGTTGTGCTGCTGCTAAAATACTGACCGGAATATTGATTTTACGAATATCCTCTCTTAAATCGAGTTTTAGCAGGTCTGTATAGCCATACACATAGGTTTCCCTATCGGCCTGAACCATCCATTCCATTATCTGATGCTGTTTATCCTTGTTTAAAGACATTCCAGTAGCCATTTGAGTAGCCATAGCACCGAATGCAACATCGTCCATGTCTAGCATTTGTTTGTTCCACGGACTTTCATATACCATGGCCTCACTTTTAAAATTCGGAATCATAAGTGCTCCAGTGGATGGTAAGGCGTCCACTACTATAATTCTTGAGAATGGATGTTCTTCTTCCGTAGCCAACCAAAGTCCCAATGCACCGCCCAAACTATGTCCAATGACGATTGTATTTTTTAGATTTTGGTCTTTTACATAGGCTTCTACGCCCTTCTTTATCTTGGGAAGCCATGGTTTTTCTACAGGCGCTACGTTTCCAAAGCCAGCGAAAGTAAATACGTGACACTCATAATTTTTTGAAAGTTCAGCAACGGTTTCTTCCCAAACGGCATCGGTACAGGTAAAACCTGGGAAAAGTAATACTGGTTGTCCTACCCCTTCTACGGTAACGGTAAACGGATAATCTTGAGCAGTTATGACAAGGGAGGTAATAAGCAGTAAAATTACATGGATTGTTTTCAATGTTTTCATTGTATCTATTTTAAGGATTTTCCTTTTAGATACATATTTCTGAAAATGTTACGTCTCAGATTAAAAAAACTTTTCGCTTTTATGAATTCGTGTGGCTATACGTTATGAAATGAATCCTACGAAACTAGTTCACTTTCCTCATCGGAAAGGTTCATTCGTCGCATCGCTAAAGAAGCAAAGACCAGCGCTACAAAGAGAAAAATGGCTGCCAAAGCATAAGGTGCACCAGGATAGTAAATATCTCCTTCTGGTCGTATAAAATAATAAAAGACTGGGGAAAATATCAATTGACCCAAGATAGCTGTGACACTTATCAATCCTGTTATTGCCCCTTGCAAATTTCCTTGTTCCTTTTCCGAAACCTGATTTGAAATTACGCCTTGTACCGTTGGTCCCGCAACACCTCCTAAGGCATAGGGAACAAGAAAGGCATAAAGCATCCAAGGCTCTTCTGCCAAGGAAAAAAGGAACATCCCAACCGTCCATAATAAAAATCCGGAGATGACCACGGTATTACGGCCGAACTTCTTTACAGCGATTCCCACCAGAAAACCTTGAGCTATGGCAACCAATAAACCTACGACCATTAACGAGACCCCTATGTCCCTTGGACTCCAATCGTAACGTTCAATCCCATAATAGGACCATGTAGATGGTAATGCCTGGCCTGCTAGATTAGCCAAAAAGAAGGCTGCTATAAGCAATAAGACCCCTTTATAATTTCGAAGACTCACCAAGGAAACTCCTGGAATCATTTTTACAAAATTGATAGGTCTTCTATTTTCAACGGCCAAGGATTCAGGCACAAAGAACCAGCCAAATAAAAAGTTGGCAAAGGTTAATCCCGCTGCTATATAAAACGGCAAACGAATATCAATTTCACCAAAAAAACCACCTATGCCAGGTCCTATGATAAAACCAAGACCAAAAGCTGCACCAATGAGTCCAAAGTTCTTCGCTTTTTCCTGTTTAGTACTGATATCTGCAATATAAGCTGAGGCAACCGTGAAACTTGCCCCCGTAATTCCAGCTAAAAAACGACCTACAAACAGCCACATAATTGTCGGTGCCCAGGCATGAATGAGGTAATCTATACTTAATCCTAACAAGGCCATCAATAGAATGGGACGTCTACCATAGCGATCTGAAATCTCTCCTAAAACCGGAGAAAACAAGAACTGCATACCTGCAAATGCGGTCGTCAGCCACATACCGTAAATCACCGCCATATGGGTTCCCTCTCCGGTAAGTTCCATAATAAGGTCGGGTATTATGGGAAGGATAATACCGATGCCAATGACATCAACTAGAATGGTGATAAATATAAAAAGTAAGGCGGTTTTCTTGGCTTTCATTCGAGTGCAAAAGTCGGTTAAAAAAAGGGAAAGGAAATAATGAAAAACAAAAAACCTCACAAGGCTGTGAGGTTCTATTTAATCTTTTAGTATACGAGTCCTTCGACTGCGCTCAGGATCACATTCTACTTAGTTATTTAGAGCCTCGGCACCACCAACAATTTCTAAAATTTCATTAGTAATAGCGGCTTGTCTTGCTTTGTTGTATGTCAATTTCAGCTGGTCTCTTAATTCTGTTGCATTATCGGTGGCCTTGTGCATAGCAGTCATACGTGCACCATGCTCACTGGCAAAAGAATCGCGAATACCTTTATATAATTGTGTCTTTAACGATTTTGGAATCAGTTGTTCTACAATTTCCAATTTGGAAGGTTCAAAGCTATAGTCAGTGCTTATATTTTCTTCACCTACCATGGGAACAATCGGTAAAAACTGCTCTGTCATTACAATTTGGGTGGCCGCATTTTTAAACTTGTTATATACGATTTCAATGCGGTCATAGGAACCATTCGTAAACTGCTCCATTAAGCTTTCTGCGATTGTCGCTACATTATCAAATGTAAGATCATCGTAAACATCACTATGATTTGCTAATACGGTATATCGTTTTCCTAAATAATCGCTCGCCTTTTTTCCAACAGCAACAAAATCTACTTTCTTTCCTGTATGAAAATCCTCAGCCAAGTACACACATTGTTTAAGTATGTTCGTATTAAAAGCACCACATAAACCTCTATTGGAGGTGATAGCCACAACTAATACCTTTTTAACCTCTCTATTATCCGCGTAAGTACTTCCAGAATCAGAATCCATACTTGCACTTAGTGCTTGCAATAATTCCGTAAGTTTATCGGCATAAGGGCGCATAGCTGTGATTGCATCCTGAGCCTTCTTTAATTTTGCAGCAGAAACCATTTTCATGGCGCTTGTAATCTGCATCGTAGATGAAACCGATGTTATCCTATTCCTTATTTCCTTTAAGTTGGCCATTTTTCTTTAGTATTAAATAACAAGCACATAGCGCTACGTGAGAATCACTTTGTGCTTGTTACTAATTTTTACCCTACGTACTTTGCTGAAAGCTCCTTACAAACAGACGTTAACGTATCCGTTACCTCATCAGTTAATTTTCCTGATTTTAACGTATCAAGTATACCTCGGTGCTTCGCATTTAAGAATTCGATGTAATCTGTTTCAAATTCCTTTATTTTATCAACAGGCACATCTCTTAACAGGTTTTTAGACCCAGCGTAAATGATAGCCACCTGATCTTCTACCGTAAAAGGATCATTCTGTGCTTGCTTTAAGATTTCAACGTTTCTACGTCCTTTTTCAATAACGTTCAAGGTAGCGGCATCTAAATCGGAACCAAACTTAGCAAAAGCTTCCAATTCACGGAACTGCGCTTGATCCAGCTTAAGTGTACCAGCTACTTTTTTCATAGCCTTTATCTGTGCGTTACCACCAACACGAGATACCGAAATACCTACATTAATTGCTGGACGAACCCCTTGGTTAAATAAATCCTGTTCTAAGAAAATCTGACCATCCGTAATAGAAATTACGTTTGTTGGAATATATGCCGATACATCACCTGCCTGAGTTTCAATAATTGGCAAAGCAGTTAAAGATCCTCCACCTTTTACTAATGGTTTTAACACGTCTGGCAAATCATTCATCTC
>CBDUKC010000043.1:0-15434 GCA_965367705.1 uncultured Maribacter sp.
GCGGAAAAAACTGCTTTTGAAGCCGGACGAATTGTAGCTAAATTCCACCTACTTTTGGAGGGTCAGGATCTTCTAGAATATACAGATACCATTCCTCGTTTTCATGATTTAAGTTTACGAGAACAACAGTTTGAAAATGCATTGGCTAGCACAGACGTATCAAAATTAGAAAATGCTAGGACTTCGATTGTCTTCGCAAGAAAAACGTTAAGCACATTAAAAAGTATTGATTTTAATGCGTTAGAATACCGCATATGCCATAATGATACCAAATTAAATAATATTCTTTTTTCACAACAAACCGGCAAAGGCTTATGCCTAATAGATTTGGATACGATAATGAAAGGGTATTTTTTCTTTGATTTTGGGGATGCCATCAGAACGGTGGTAAACACCGCGGCAGAAGATGAGAAACAATTGGACCGTATTACGTTCAATCAAAAGCTTTTTACGGCCTTTATAAAGGGAATGGCTAGTAATCCTTCTTTTTTGAGTAAGGCAGAAGTAAAATCGTTACCTATGGGAGCTGTTTTTATGCCCTTTATTCACGGGTTACGAGCGCTAACAGATTATTTGGAAAACAATAGATATTACAAGGTGGCCTATGAAAACCAAAACTTAGACCGGTGCACTAGTCTTTTCGATTTTTCTAGTAAGGCATTGGATAAAATACCCTTTATGGAAGCAGAATTAAAACGAGTGTTTCCTGAAACACTTTGACACTAAAAAGAGACTCATATCCACTCCTCAATTTTCTTACAATAGGAGGTAGGTTCTTTTTTGTGTGATACAAGTAAAATGATACGTGCTCCACATTGTCGGTATGCTCTAAGCATAAAATGGGTAAAACCAAAAAGAGTCCAGTTCGTTAGAACTGGACTCTTTTACGAGAACACTATATGAAAATGAAAAAAATTAATTCGTTTTTATTACATAGTAAAAATATGTTCTTTTAACCTTATCGAAAACTTATTGTTGTGAACATAGGCAATGTTGTGGTGTACCAAGTGAATTTTGTTTTGAAAGGAATTATAAGGGTTGGAGGTTGTTGTATTCGCGTGTACATGCTATTGCGATGCTTCAATAGGGCGCCTAAAAAAGGGATGAATTTTACAAGGTGTTAATGAAGCTTGTGTGAGCGGAGAATCTTGCAGGTTTTAAATGTATTGAACAAAAAAGCCGGTGCTCCCACCGGCTAATACTGACTAACTCAAAATATGAACATATGTTCTATAAGAACATCACAAAAATAAGGGGTTCGTTTTGAGTTGGTGTTACGTTAATATAAGCAATACGTTATGTTATTTGAATGCTGGATGTCCCGTAATATCCGCACCGGTAATTAGTAAATGGATGTCGTGTGTTCCTTCATAAGTAATAACACTTTCTAAATTCATCATATGACGCATAATGCTATACTCTCCTGTAATCCCCATGCCACCCAATATTTGGCGTGCTTCACGTGCAATATTGATTGCCATATCTACATTATTACGTTTTGCCATTGAAATTTGTGCCGTAGTGGCTCTGCCTTCATTCTTTAGTTGTCCTAGCCTTAACGCCAATAATTGTGCTTTTGTAATTTCAGTAATCATCTCGGCCAACTTTTTTTGCTGCAGCTGGAAAGCAGCAATAGGCTTACCAAATTGTACACGTTCCTTTGCATATCGCAAAGCAGTATCATAACAGTCCATTGCTGCACCTATGGCGCCCCAAGCAATTCCATACCTCGCGGAATCCAAACAGCCTAAAGGAGCTCCAAGGCCACTTTTATTCGGTAGTAAATTTTCTTTAGGAACTTTTACATTATCAAAAATGAGTTCTCCTGTCGCAGAGGCGCGAAGTGACCATTTATTGTGTGTCTCTGGAGTTGAAAAGCCTTCCATTCCACGTTCAACTATGAGTCCGTGGATACGGCCTTCCTCGTTTTTTGCCCAAACCACTGCAATATCCGCAAATGGCGAATTCGATATCCATAGTTTAGCTCCATTTAATAGGTAATGGTCGCCCATATCCTTGTACTTGGTCTCCATTCCACTGGGATTAGATCCATGATTGGGCTCGGTAAGACCAAAACAACCCATCCATTCCCCACTAGCCAATTTCGGAAGGTACTTTTTGCGTTGTTCCTCATTGCCATAGGTAAAAATAGGATACATTACTAGCGAAGACTGCACCGATGCGGTGGACCTAACGCCACTATCACCACGCTCTATTTCTTGCATAATGAGTCCGTAACTTATCTGGTCTAATCCTGCCCCACCGTAGGCTTCTGGGATGTAAGGCCCAAAGGCACCTATTTCAGCGAGTCCACTGATAATTTGCTTAGGAAACTCTGCTTTTTGTGCATATTCTTCTATGATTGGGGATACATCTCGCTTTACCCATTGGCGTGCGGCATCGCGCACCAATTTATGTTCATCAGATAGTAAATCGTCAATGTTATAATAATCGGGAGCCTCGAATAAATCTGGACGCATAGCTTATTTTTTTTAATAAAGATAACTAAAGTAACGTTTGGTAGACCTTCATAATTGTACGTAGGCCCATCAAAGTCATTAATTTTAGGTAAAATTAATGAAATAATTAATTGTTCCGTACGTAACATTAATAAAACAGGATGTTACATTTTTAAATAAAAGGAATTCACTAGATTTTGGTAGGCCGTTGTATACTGGTGGCGTTCTGTTTCTATAATAAGTTCGTTCTTTAAGAGCTGTGTCTTTCGGCTAGAAAGTTGCAGCAGGCTTCTTTTTACGGCAGCGGTAGGATTCCCTTTTACATGGGTTACTCTATTAGGGAACAGCCCTAGATCTTGCGCTATGTTCAGGAAGCCGACCTCTTCTTTACTTGGGATAATTACCGCAAATGACCCGTCTGGAGACAGCAGTTGTGAAACGGATTGCAGCAACTCATCAAAAGGCAAAGCACTATTTTGTCTTGCCAAATCTCTTGCCATAGTACCACTTGAAAAGTCTTCGGAGTAGAACGGAGGGTTTGAGACAATTAAATCGTAGGGTTCGTCTATATCGTCCACGAGTTCATCTAAACCTGCATGGAAACAAAAAAGACGGTCTCCCCACGGCGAGCCTTCAAAATTTGCTACACATTGTTCGTAGGCAGCATCATCAATTTCTATTGCTTCTATGCTCTCTGCATTACTTCGTTGTGCAAGCATCAAAGCTATTACACCTGTCCCTGCTCCGATATCCAAAATGGTATTCGGCTCAGCTTCCACAGAAGCCCAGGCACCTAATAGTACACCATCGGTGCCAATTTTCATAGCACATTTATCCTGGTTCACGGTAAATTCCTTAAACTTGAAAGCTCCACTCATTCTAACTTCCCTGCTTCCCTAGTTTCAGATCCTTCCAGCTCCATTAGCGAATCGCCCAATCGCGAACGCATCTCATTTGCCAGGAGTCTTATTTTGGCGACTACATCCGGATATTCAGAGGCTACATTTTTTGTCTCGCTTATATCGTTTTTTACATCATACAATTCAATATCTTCCATGGCAACCATACGGTAATCTCCAGGTAAACCGTCTCTGCCTAATTCTTGTCCTTCCATGGTTCTATAGGTGTGGGGGAAATATAATTTCCATTTTCCGTAGCGTACACCGAACAGTTCGTTTACTCGGTAATAAAAGAAATAGGCTTCTTGCGGTCCCTTTTCGGTAGTTCCTTTTAATAAACTAAGCACACTTTTGCCATCTATTATTGTTTTGGGAAGGGTAGCTTGGGTTTCTTCAGCTATGGTAGGTAGTATGTCTATGGCCATTACGGGTTCGTCGATAACCTTTCCTGCAGGAATACCTTTCGGATATTTAATAATGAACGGCTCGCGTTGCCCGCCTTCCCAAGCGGTTCCTTTGCCCTCTCGCAAGGGATAGGCGCTACCGGCATGGTTGCCATAGGAGAGCCAAGGCCCATTGTCCGAAGTGAAAATTATAATGGTGTTTTCCTCTAGCCCATTCGCTTTTAACGCTTCTGTAATTTGGCCAACCGACCAATCAATTTCCATAATAACATCTCCATACAAACCTCGACCTGATTTCCCCTTGAACTTTTCTGAAACAAATAAAGGAACATGAGGTTGGGGGTGGGGTACATATAAAAAGAATGGATTGTCTTTGTTTCTATTGATGAAATCTACACTGCGTTCCGTAATTTGAGTGGTAAGCTGCGATTGTTCTTGCAAGGTGTCAATAACCGTTTCGTTCTCATATAACGGAAGGTCTGGGAAATTAAATACAGGTCCTTGTTGCGGATGATAGGGCCACATATCATTGGAATAAGGTATACCGAACCATTCATCAAAACCATGGCGTGTAGGTAAGAATTTTTTATGGTGTCCCAAATGCCATTTGCCAAAGATGGCAGTGGCATACCCCTGTGATTTAAGCATTTCCGCCAAAGTAGTTTCAGATGTGTTTATGCCGTGGGTGTTACCCGGTCCTAGCGCATTATGAATGCCAATACGGTTTGGGTAGCAACCCGTGAGTATGCCAGCCCTGGATGCAGAACATACTGCTTGCGCAGAATAATAGCTGGTTAGCATGGTGCCTTCCTTCGCCATTTGGTCCAAATTTGGCGTAGCGATGTCGGCAGCACCATAAACTCCTACATCATTATAACCTTGGTCATCGGTAAATATGAGTACGATGTTTGGTGGTCCGGGTACAGACTCTTTTTTTACCTCCTGACAGCCTGTTGTTACACCTAAAATAGCTAAGCAGACAATAAAAGTATTCTTCATATTAAGAGAAAATAAGTGCATTATTACGAGTTGAAATTTGGTATGATTCTAGTTTTCGCATCATTTAGATAGCTTCTGCCTATGGTGTATCTGATGCCGCCAACTTCAACACTATTGCCTTCTACAACGCTAACCTTATTAATGGCAATCGTATAGGAACGGTGTATCCGTATAAAAAGATTGGATGGTAAATCATCCGTAAAGCTGCTCAATGTGCTGTGAATAATATATTTTGAAGTTGGGGTTATGATACGGATATAGTCCTTTAAGCTTTCTACTACCATAATCTCATCTAGAAAGATTTTTTGAAGTTTCTTTTTGTCGACTTTAACAAAAATGCTGGGTTTTTCTGTTACGGCAGTGTCTGTGGAATTTAGAGAACCTTGTTTAAGACCAATTACCCTATCTACAGATTTTAAAAACCTTGGTAAAGAAATGGGTTTTACTAAATAATCTATTGCCTCGAGCTCAAAACTTTTTAAAGCATGTTCCTCATGGGCAGTGGTCATAATCACAAATGGTTTTTTGTGCAAGGTTCCTAAAAACTCTAAACCATCGAGCATGGGCATATTGATATCTAAAAACATAATATCCACTTCGTTGTCCCGTAAAAAGGAGGAGGCATCTATAGCATTGGAAAAGGTTTCTATGAGTTGTAGTTCCTTTACTTTTGAAATATAATTTTTTAATACATTCAGTGCCAACGGTTCGTCATCTACAGCTATAACTGTTAATATCATATCACTTTAAGTTTCAGTAGTACATTAAACATCTTATCTTCTTCAAAAATAGTAAGTTCATAATCACTAGGGTCATAACCTAGCTCTAAACGTTTTTTTACATTTGAAAGCCCTATTCCACCTGCTCGAGTAGGTAAATCTCTTGATGAATTTGTATTAGGAATGGTATTCGCAATTTTAAAGGTCATAAAACCATTGGAAACCTCAAGGTCTATTTCAATGCGCATTTCACCAATATTTTTACTTGCACCATGCTTAAAACAATTCTCTACCAAAGGAATTAGTAGCATGGGTGCAATTTTACATTTACTTAGTTCTCCGGAGATATGCATATCTATTTTCAATGAATCATCAAACCGTATACGCTCTAAGTCTATATAGTTTTGAATACACTCTATCTCGCTAGTAAGGTTCTGTTTTCTCTTTTTTGTAGCATATAGTAAGTAGCGCATAAGGTCCGACAATTTTAGAATAACTTCTGGGGCCTTATCCGACTTTTCCAAGGTTAGGGAATAAATATTGTTTAAGGTGTTAAAGAAAAAATGTGGTGACACCTGCGATCTTAAAAATCGTAGTTCTGTCTGCAATTGTCGTCTTTCCAAATCATGGAACCTACTGCTTTCGCGAAGCCAATCTATTGTCAGTTTTATAGCGGTAAAAAACGACATCACATATACTTCACCAATCATGGTGTGCACGGCATAGCCAAAGGTTAGACTCGTAGTTTCCACTGGGCCTTCTGGCCAAACATCGGTACCTGCCAAGTAATAGGTAAGGTTATACTTAACCAAAAGCATTGTGAAAAGAGCCGTTATTAAGGAAATCGTATATAAAAAATACTTTTGGGTAAAGACAAGCTTTGGCATTAGGTAATACACATTAAAGTAGGCCAAGATCATGTGTATGGGAAAACCGATCATGTTGGTCTTTAATGAGTATAGAAAATCATCGTGAATACCGCTCCATCGTAGGGTGTTGAACAGAAAGTAAACCCCCCAGAATATTATATGATGCCAGTACTTTACGCCATAGTTGGAGGAAGACCCTGTCTTTCCTAAAAATTCCCCTACCTTATTATTCACCTGCATATAACAACGATTACATCACTTGAATTCTACGTTTGACACTACTGTTGCGCTGTTGGTCTAAATTTATTCTCCGCTCAAGAAAAAACAACAAAATTCCTAAGATAAAGCATAACCTAGGTATTTGGACTTCATCTGGATTATGATTGACTAAAATACTTAAAAACAATAGAATAAAAATTATCTGATTGGGAAAGACCTAATTTAGGGGTTCAAATAGAATTATTAAAAACATTATTTTAAAAATAGTACTTATGAGCAACATTTCGCTACACTATAAAAAAACGCTGGTACTAGTTCTTTTTGCCAATTACCTAGGTTGTATGTCGATAGTGGCTCAAGATATTCCAAGAACCTATGTTGCGCATACTACTCTAGAAACGATAATGATAGATGGTAAAATGACGGAGCCTGCTTGGCAGCAGGCAAAATGGTCAGAATTATTCAAGGATATAGAAGGAAAAAAAGTCCCTACCTGTGAAACTAGAGCTAAAATGATTTGGGATGAGGAAAATCTTTACTTTTTTGTGGAATTAAAGGAGCCACATGTTTGGGGAACTTTAAAACAGAAGGATACCGTTATATTTTATAACAATGATTTCGAAGTTTTCATTGATCCCGACGGGGATACTCATGATTACTATGAATTGGAAATAAATGCGCTAAATACGATTTGGGACCTCTATTTGACCAAGCCCTACCGAAATGGTGCACATGTGCTTAATAATTGGGATATCAAAGGCTTGCGATCCGCAGTACATATTAACGGGACACTAAATGATTCTAGGGATATCGATGAAGGATGGACAATAGAAATAGCTATTCCATGGTCCTTCACAACAGGGCCTGTAGGGAAAAAGACCGTCCCTAAAAATAAGTTCTGGCGAATGAATTTTTCACGAGTAAACTGGGATTTTGATTTGACGGATGGTAGGTATTCTCGGAAAAAGGACGCAAAGAATAACTACCTACCTGAAAATAATTGGGTGTGGTCTCCTCAAGGTGTTATTAACATGCACGAACCAGAGCATTGGGGGTATGTTTATTTTTCTAGCCACGAGGCTGCAGTTGATACTGCTTTTGAAATCCCCCAAGATGAGCATATTAAATGGTATTTGTATGAACTTTATCGTGACTACAGCAGTGAAGATAACCGAACAATAGTCTGGAAAAAAGATGGTGACCAGTATACTACGAAATCAAAGTTAATTTTAGGAAAATCGATTTCACCTAGGTTAGAAACGAATAGCTTTGGTTTTACTATTTGGGCCAAAAGCCCTTTCACAGGCAATACCTTACTTGTACATACGGATGGAAAGTTCGAACGAATTGATTATGAAAATCAAAAAAACTAAGTATTCGATTAGTCCAAATCACAACTTAGAATTTAAAGCGAGACTACCCGAACAACTCATTCAATAATTCGTCCTCCACTAGGTAAGGCACAGTGACTTTAAGTTCGGGGGTTCGAGCCATTTCTCGCTCTATAGCAAAAATAGCTTCCTTATTTCTAGCCCAACTCCTTCTAGATATGCCATTATTTACATCATAGAAGAGCATGTTTTTTAATTTTTTACTGGCAGCTGCGGAACCGTCCAATAGCATTCCAAAACCACCATTGATTACTTCTCCCCAACCTACACCACCTCCGTTATGGATGGAAACCCATGTTGCCCCTCTAAAGCTATCTCCAATAACATTATGTATTGCCATGTCTGCCGTAAACTTACTACCGTCGTAAATATTGCTTGTTTCTCTGTATGGAGAATCTGTTCCACTTACATCATGATGGTCACGACCTAAAATTACAGGCGCTGAAAGTTCTCCCGAAGCTATGGCTTGGTTAAATGCTTCAGCAATTTTAGCCCTTCCTTCTGCATCTGCATATAATATACGAGCCTGTGATCCCACAACCAATTTATTCTGTTCAGCTTCGGAAATCCATTTGATGTTGTCTTGCATCTGTTGTTGAATTTCAGCTGGAGCATCTACTTTTATTGCTTGCATTACCTGTAAGGCGATAGCATCCGTTTTTTGTAAATCTATTGGATTTCCAGAGGAGCATACCCATCTAAAAGGCCCAAAACCATAATCAAAGCACATGGGCCCTAGAATATCTTGTACGTAGCTAGGGTATTTAAAGTCGATGTTGTTTTCTGCCATAATATCCGCACCAGCACGGGAAGCTTCTAAAAGGAACGCATTGCCATAATCAAAGAAATAGGTTCCTTTACGTGTATGCTGGTCTACGGCTTTTGCATGTCTGCGAAGGCTTTCTTGTACTTTGTCTTTAAATTGTACGGGATCTTCACTCATCATTTGGTTTGCTGCTGTAAAAGTTAAGTCCACAGGGTAGTACCCACCTGCCCAAGGATTGTGTAGGGAAGTTTGGTCAGAACCTAGATGAATAAATATATCTTCCTTGTCAAAACGTTCCCAAACGGTAACGACGTTTCCGATAAAGGCTAAGGACACAACTTCTTTATTTTTAATTGCTTTTTTGCTGCGTATAACTAGGGTGTCTATATCATCAATAAGTTCATCTACCCAACCTTGTTCATGTCTTTTTGTGGCTGCAGCAGGGTTTACTTCTGCGCAAATGGTAATGCATCCGGCAATATTTCCTGCCTTTGGTTGTGCCCCACTCATACCACCAAGGCCGGCGGTAAGAAATATTTTTCCGGCGGACGTTTCATCAGGCTTTAATACTTTCCGAAAAGCGTTCATTACTGTAATAGCTGTTCCATGGACTATACCTTGTGGTCCAATATACATGTAGGAGCCTGCAGTCATTTGTCCGTATTGGGTAACGCCCAATGCATTGTATTTTTCCCAATCGTCTGGTTTAGAGTAGTTAGGAATCATCATTCCATTGGTTACAACAACACGAGGTGCTTCTTTTGAGGATGGAAAGAGCCCCATAGGATGACCTGAATACATGTGAAGTGTTTGTTCTTCCGTCATCGTAGCTAAGTACTTCATAGTAAGCAGGTATTGCGCCCAATTTTGAAATACAGCGCCATTGCCGCCATATGTAATTAGTTCTTGAGGATGTTGAGCTACTGCTGGATCTAAGTTATTCTGTATCATCAGCATTAAAGCAGCCGCCTGAGAAGTTTGGGCAGGATATTCCTGAATTGGCCTCGCGCGTAACTCATAATCAGGCATAAAACGATACATGTATATTCTGCCAAAATCACTCAGTTCAGCAGCAAATTCCTTTGATAATTCTGCATGCCAAGCTTTAGGAAAATACCGTAACCCATTTCTGATTGCGAGTTTTTTTTCTTCTAGCGATAAAATTTCTTTGCGCTTTGGTGCATGACTCACTTCACTTGAACGGTTTTGTTTCTTTGGAAGTTCTGATGGTATGCCTTGTAGTATCTGTGCTTTGAAGTTCATGCTGAAAAAGTAATTAGTAAAAAGTGTGTCGTTGTTCACCCGGTTGAAATCGAATTGAATATGGTTTCCCTTTTTTGGGCTAGGTGGCATTGTGCTTATCAAATACCAAACTTCCGCGTTTAAAAACCACACAAGGTTTTAAGTTGCCTTGATTATATAGGATTTCTTGATAATTACCGGTATGGAAAAGACTAAAGTCGGCCAGCATACCGGCTTCCAATGTTCCTCTATCTTTTAGGTTTAATGCTGCTGCTGCTCTAAAAGTGATGCCGGCTAGTACTTCTGCATTTGATAATTTTTCAAAAGTACCAAGAATTGCGGCTTGCGTTAACAAATCTCCCATTGGCGCGGAACCCGGATTGTGGTCACTTGCAATTGCCAATGCACCGCCAGCATCTAATAATTGCCTAGCAGGAGTGAATGCGCAACCCAAACCAATAGAGGCACCAGGTAGAGCGGTTGCAATTACATTGCTTTTGGCTAAGGCCTTTATTTCCTTTTCTGTACTTACTTCTAAATGGTCTGCACTTATGGCTTTGAAAGCAACAGCAACTGTACTTCCGCTAGTAGAAAATTGATCCGCATGAACGGTTATGTCAAATCCCATTTCCTGAGCCTTTTCAAAGTAAGGTGAAATCTGCGATGCGGAAAATGCGCTTTCCTCTATAAAGGCATCTATTCGATTGGTAAGTCTTTCAGACTTTAATATTGGAAAAAGAGAAGTGCTTATGTTTTCCAAATAAGATTCAGCAGTTCCCTCAAAATCTTTCGGCAACATATGAGCCGCTAAACAAGTGGCAATTAAATCAGCAGGAATAGCTTCGTTAGTTTCTTTTATAGCATAGAGCATCTTAAGTTCTTCTTCTATAGATAAGCCATAGCCGCTTTTTACTTCGAGTGTTGTGACTCCATTTTTTAAATGTCTAATTGCTCTTTTTTTTGTGTTCTTTACCAATTCTTCCTTAGTTGCTTTGCGGGTTTGAGTTACGGTATCCCAAATACCACCACCGGCTTTTGCAATTTCTAAATACGTTTTACCTGCATTTCGCATCGCGTAATCATTGGCACGGGTCCCTCCAAAACAAATGTGGGTGTGGGCATCTACAAAACCAGGCACACAAGTATGGTCTCCTTTTAATTCATGAATTTCAATGTCCTCGAATTTTAATTTAAGGTCATTGAAGTTTCCGATTTGGGTAATGTGTTCGCCATCTATTATGATACCTGCGTTTTCCAAAACGATAAGTTGCTCATCTGCTAACGCCCCCTTTATGGGTAAGCCAGACATGGGAATGAGTTGCTTAAAAGGTCCGATCAGTTTTAATGTATTCATATGGTTGATTTAATAGCTATGTACTGAACTCGACTTAGTACGTTTCGAATTCGGTTGAAAACTTTGTCTTTAAAGATATCCCTTCTTGCACGCTAATGCGGTCAATCAGTTTTATAATAGTCTTGTTTTTTATCATTTTGATTCCTTCTTCAATATCGTCTGCAAAAACACGGTCCTTATCTGCAAAAGCTACTTTTTTACGAATTTCGGTATGTATTTCCTCTAAAAAGAGGCCAGATTTCATTGGTTTTCTAAACTCAAAAGCCTGTGCTGCAGTCAGTAATTCTATGGCTATTATTTTTTCTACATTTCCAATTACTTGTAACGCTTTACGTCCTCCAATGGAACCCATGCTTACATGGTCTTCTTGGCCTAGGGATGTTGGTATGCTATCTGCACTTGATGGGAAACACAATCCTTTATTTTCACTAGCCAGTGCGGCTGTGGTATACTGCAGAATCATATAGCCAGAATTAATACCGGTGTCTTTCATTAGTAACTTAGGTACTCCAGGGCTATTCCCCTCCAAAGCTAGGTAAATACGACGGTCAGAAATATTACCAATTTCAGAAGCTGCCAAGCAAGCATAGTCCAAAGCCATGGCTAAAGGCTGACCATGAAAATTACCCCCACTAATGGTGAGTTCCTCATCAATGATTACAGGATTGTCGGTAACGGAATTTAGTTCTACTTCCAATAATTCTTTTAAGTGAAGCCACGCGTTACGAGATGCACCATGTACTTGAGGAATACATCGTAGTGAATAAGGATCTTGGACACGTTCACAGTCAATATGGTCTTCTAGTATTTCTGATCCTTTAAGTAAACGCTTAATACGTTTGGCTACATGTATATTACCCTTAAAAGGGCGCAGCGCATGCAGTTCTTTTGAAAATGGCTTTATGGAACCCTGTAACCCTTCTATCATCATCGCTCCAATAATATCTGCTTGGGAGAGTACGGAATGTAATTTCTCTACCACTTTTACAGCATGAGCAGCAATAAACTGTGTGCCATTAATTAATGCTAATCCTTCTTTAGGGCCTAAATCTAGAGGTTTAAGTTTTGTAAGTTCAAATAATTCTGCCGTGGTTATGGTCTTGTTCTTATAAACCACTTTTCCAAGGCCTATTAAGGGTAGAAATAAATGGGATAGGGGCGCTAGATCTCCAGAAGCACCTACGGATCCTTGCGAAGGGACTACAGGAATGGCATCATGTTCAATATGCCAAAGTATACGGTCCAATGTGGTTTCAGCTATTCCAGAATATCCTTTTGCAAGGGAATGCGCTTTTAGTACGAGCATTAACTTCGCTATTGTTTTAGAAATAGGTTTACCCACGCCTACGCTATGACTTTTTAGAATATTAGTTTGTAAAATATTGGTTTCAGATTTGGATATTTTAGTGGTGCAAAGCGGACCAAACCCAGTATTGATTCCGTAGACAGGATGCCCCTTGTCAACAATACGTTGTACAATCTCCCAGCTCTTAATTACTTTTTCTCGCGTAGGTTTTGACAACGTAATCGTAGTGCTACCCTTTGCAATATGTAAGGCGGTACTTGTAGTAAGCCATTCTTCTCCTAGTTTAAATGATTTTGACACGGCTTCCATTTGAAATTGTTTTAGTTTTTTAAATTTAATACTTATGTTTGATAATTGCCAATACCATTTTGGTGCATTATCGATAACTATGAGTACTCAAATAGAATTTAGACACCTAACTTATTTCTTAGCAGTTGCAGAAGAGTTACATTTTAGAAAGGCAGCGGAAAAGCTCTTTATATCGCAACCTGGCTTAAGTAGGCAAATTAAGCAGATGGAGGAGTTGCTGCAGGCAAAGCTGTTTCTGCGGAATAACAAAAAGGTAGAGCTTACTCCGGCAGGACATTATTTAAAGGGTAGGGCAGAGGCTATTTTTAAACAGTTAAAGGAGGCTAAAAGGGAGTTACAACTCATAGGGGATGGTGATACCGGGGAGTTGCGAATAGGTTTTCTAGGCTCAGCGATGCAGAATGTAATTCCACGTTTATTGGTTTCGGTAAAGGAAAAATATCCTAAAATTAGAACCTCGTTAGAGGAGCGCTCTAACTTAGAACAAGTAGATGCCATACTACGAGATGAATTAGATATTGGTTTTGTCCGTTTGGATAGGGTGCCTGCAGAATTACAAATGCAAACCGTTTTTGAAGATACCTTCTCTTTGGTACTTCCCGAGAGCTACCCTATGCTGACAAGAGAATATGATGGTATGGAGCGTTTTTCTGAAGATGATTTTATATTATTCAGTCAGGAATATAGTCCCTATTATTTTGATACTATTATGGGTATTTGTGCAGATGCGGGATTTAAACCTAAGGTATCGCACAAATCTGTTCATGCACATACTATTTTTAAACTGGTAGAGAATAAATTGGGTATCGCTATCGTACCTACGGCATTGCAAGCTGGTTTTCAAATGCGGGTAAAGTTCATTGAGTTGAAAAACGTAAAACAACGCGCCAAGCTATCTGTTATATGGAAGAAAGAAAACGCTAATCCTGTGTTAAAAAATTGCATGGACTTACTTTTAGCAAGATCTTCATCTTAAATAAGCTATCCACTATGATTTTTGATTTAATAAAGAATAGACGTTCTATTTTCCCTGCACAATACATAGATAAACCTATTGCAAAAGGGGATATCGAAAAGATATTGGCATCCGCTAATTGGGCACCTAATCACAGAAAAACAGAACCATGGCGTTTTAAGGTGATACAAGGTGAAAAGCGCACTGAGTTAGGAGAATTTTTATCAAATACCTATATAGATGTTACAGAAAAACCCAAACAACTGAAGTCTAAAAAGCTCATTGAAAATCCTCAAAAAGCTGCCGCTATTATTGCTATTTGTATGCAGCGCGACCCTTTAGAGTCAGTCCCTGAGTGGGAAGAAATTGCAGCTACTGCCATGGCCGTACAGAATATGTGGCTTTGTTGTACCGAAATGAAAATAGGATGTTATTGGAGTTCACCAGGTCTTATTTCATATATGGATGAATTTCTACCTATGAACGAGGGGGAGAAATGCCTTGGCTTCTTTTATATGGGATATTACGAGGGCGAACTATCGGAGCAAGTAAGAAAACCTATTTCGGATAAAGTAGTGTGGATGGGTTAGTCGAAATATGGAAAAATCGCAGCTTTGTGTTCCCATGCCGTAGTAATAAATAGTCCGAAAAAAACAATAGACACCACGAATTTTAGAAAGGTTCCTGTCAAAAAACCTAAGAAAGATCCAAAAGCGGCTTTAGTAGCCGTTTTCTTATCTGCTTTATTTAATAATTCACCAATTAAAGCACCTACAAATGGCCAAATGATGATCCCAAAAGGCCCGAGGATAGGAAAAAATAATGCCACTAATAGTCCAAGTGTAGTACCAATCATCCCTGCTTTTGTGCCACCAAATTTTTTCGTTCCCATTGCCGGAATAATATAATCCAGGGCAAAAACAACCAACGCTATTGCTAACGTAGTACCTAAAACCCACCAGTTATCTGGCACGGCTTTGGTCAAGTAGAGCAGTAAAAGTCCTATCCAACTAATGGGTGGGCCTGGTAAAACAGGTAAAAAACTACCTAAAATACCCACAATCATAAATAGGAAACCAAAAATCAATAAGGCAATGTCCATTTCAACATATTTACTATGGGACTAAGATAGGAATGTTTTGTTACAGCTAATGCTTTGAATGGTTTTGTCAAATGCGATAAGAAGTAGATAAAAGACTTTTTAACTAAGAAATTAGTTTTAACTAAATAATTAGTTATATTTGTTTTATAAATAAACTAAATTTTTAGTTGAATGAAACAGCTTACAAAAGCGGAAGAAGAGGTAATGCAGGTATTATGGCAATTGGAAAAATGTAATGTTGCTGCTGTTATAGAAGTGCTTCCAGCGCCCAAACCGGCATACAATACAGTATCTACCATAGTGCGAATTTTAGAGGATAAAGGCTTTGTAAGTCATGAAAAAGAGGGCAGGGGTTACCTATATTTTCCGTTGGTTCAGAAGGCAGATTATAGCAATCAAAGTATAAATAAATTAGTTGATGGCTACTTTCAAGGTTCCTTC
>CBDUKC010000044.1:0-15410 GCA_965367705.1 uncultured Maribacter sp.
GTGAGTTTGGACAAACGGCAGAATGGAATTTTCAACAAAGTTTGGATTGGCATTTACTCGACTACGATGGGCATGCGGGAGTGCAGCAATTCGTTAAGGATTTAAACCATACCTACAAAAATTATCCCGCACTGTACGAAAAACAGTTTAGTCCAGAGGGTTTTCAATGGATTGATTATGGTGATCATGAAAATTCTGTACTAACTTACCTTAGAAAAGGGCATGATGAAAAGAATGACCTTATTATTGCTTGTAATTTCACCCCTATTCTCAGGGAAAATTACAGGATTGGAAATCCTAAAAAAGGAAAGTTAAAAGAAATTCTGAACAGCGATGATAAGAAGTACGGTGGAGCGGGAAACAGTAACACCACTATTAAATCTTCCACTAAAGCCTGGCATGGTTATAAGAAATCTATAGAAATAACTATTCCGCCTTTGGGAATTGTAATTTTACAATAGCTTTTGTCTTCTATACCGTTTTAGTTTGTAATTACTCGGATTATATTTCGTGATTCCGTGCGAATATGCTTTTTTTGTCACTTGTTTTAAATTTTTTTGGAGAATGATTACAAATACAGAATTAGAATATAAGGGTAATCTATACCCTAACCATATAGTTGATTTTAAACAGGATACAAATAAATTATATTTTACTACAGAGAATGGTGTAGTATTAGAGATTACTGTTTTGAGAGGTAGTCTTATTCGATTTAGATATGCTACAAACTATGTTTTTGAGCCGGACTTTTCCTATGCGATCGATCCGGAGGCTAGTTTAGGGTACAGCAAGTTAGAAGTAGTAGAGAATGATACCGAGTATATCATCGAAACCGCTCGTGTACATATTTTGGTGGACAAAAAATCATCGCGCACCCAAATATCAGATTTAGAAGGGAACATTATTAACGAGGACGAGATAGGTTTTCATTGGGAAGAGAATTATGAATACGGCGGAAATACCGTAAAAATGAGCAAGATTACGCAAACCGGTGAAAGTTTTTACGGAATGGGAGATAAGGCTACCCACAGTAATTTAAAGGGGAAACGTGTCGAAAACTGGGTAACGGACCAATATGCCTACGGTAAGGACCAAGATCCATTGTACAAAGCGATTCCCTTTTATACAGGACTTCATAAGGGAAAGGCCTATGGAATTTTCTTTGATAATAGCTTCAAGTCCCATTTTGATTTTGCGCACGAACGGAGGAATACGACCAGTTTCTGGGCAGAGGGTGGGGATTTGAACTACTACTTTTTTTACGGACCCGAAATGTCAAAAGTAGTTTCTGCATATTCCAACTTAACAGGAACCCCCGAACTCCCCCCAATGTGGGCTTTGGGATACCATCAGTCTAAGTGGAGTTATTATCCTGAAAGCAATGTGAAAGAAATTGCGAAAGGGTTTAGGGAACAAAAAATTCCTTGTGACGCCATTTACTTGGATATTGATTACATGGACGGTTTTCGCTGTTTTACTTGGGATAAAAAACTCTTTCCAGATCCAAAGCGAATGATAAAGGAATTGGAGGAAGATGGCTTTAAGACCGTTGTTATGATAGACCCAGGAATTAAGATAGATCGGGAATACTGGATTTATAAAGAGGCTTTGGAAAAAGGTTATTTCTGCAGAAGGGGAGACGGCCCTTTAATGACTGGGAAAGTATGGCCTGGTGAATGTCATTTTCCGGATTTTACTAATCCAGAAGTCCGTGAATGGTGGGGAGAGTTGTATAAAGAGTTTATGTCAGAATTAGGTGTTCATGCCGTTTGGAACGATATGAACGAACCAGCGGTTATGGAAGTACCTTCCAAAACAGCTCCCTTAGATACCAGACACAACTATGATGGGCACCCTTGTACACATAGGAAAGCGCATAATGTGTATGGTATGCAAATGGTTAGGGCAACCTATGAAGGTGTTAAGAAACACGTATATCCGAAAAGACCTTTTGTTATAACTAGAGCGGCGTATGCCGGTACACAACGATATTCTTCTACATGGACAGGGGATAATGTGGCTACTTGGGAGCATTTATGGCTTGCGAACGTGCAGACGCAGCGCATGTGCATGAGTGGTTATTCGTTTGTCGGATCCGATATTGGTGGATTTGCAGAACAACCAAACGGGGAATTGTTCGCCAGATGGGTACAATTAGGTATTTTTCACCCGTTTTGTAGGGTGCATTCTAGCGGTGACCACGGTGATCAAGAACCCTGGTCTTTTGGAACGGAGATTACCGATATCGTTCGTAAATTCATTGAGATTAGATATCAGTTGTTGCCTTATTTGTATACCATGTTCTACAAGTATAGCAAGGAACAAAAACCTATGCTACAGTCCTTAGTGCTTTTTGATCAAGAAGATGTTCAGACACATTTTAGAACGGACGAGTTCATTTTTGGAGAACAAATATTGGTCTGCCCAATACAGGAACAAAATGCCCAAGGGAGAAGGATGTATATTCCTAGGGGTAAGTGGTATGATTTTTGGACAGATGAGGTAACACAAGGAGGCAAAGAGCGTTGGGTCGCTGCTGATTTGGATAGTGTACCCATTTTTATAAAAGAGGGAGCCATCATTCCAAAATACCCAGTACAGCAATATGTTGGAGAGGTGAAAATTGAAGAACTTGTTTTAGATACCTATTTCATGATAGGTACAGAATCATCCGAGGTATACGAAGACGCCCAAGACGGTTATGATTATAAAAAAGGACGCTATTCCCTTCGGAATTTTAAACTGATAGGAAAGGAAAATTCCCTTACCGTTCAACAGTTTAAGAACGGAAGTTATGTTACCGAATATGAAACCTTAAGGTTCAATCTTCACGGGCTACCTTTTGAGATTCATAAAATCGAGGTCGATAACGAGGAGGTTGATATAAAGGAGGTAAAACCAAATGGTAGCCAAAGTCTTTATATAGATAAGAACTTCACAGTATTACACATTACCGGAAAATAATATTTTCGTAATTTTCAGATACTAAACACTATTAAAATGAAAAAAATATTTTTAATCATTGCCCTCTTTTTGGGCGTTTCGGCTTGTAAGGTGAATCCCTTTACAGGTCAAAAAACACTTAATTTTTACCCTAACAGTCAAATTTTCCCCACAGCATTTGCGCAGTATGATCAATTTCTTGGAGAGAACAAAGTGCTTAGCGGAACTGCTGAAGCGCACATGATTACAAGAACTGGACAACGGATTGCTGCTGCTGCTGAGCGTTGGTTAACGGCAAATGGATATCCTGGTTATTTGAGCGATTACAAATGGGAGTACAACTTGGTAGATAATGAGGCAGTTAATGCTTGGTGTATGCCAGGAGGTAAAATCGTTTTTTATACAGGTATTTTACCAATTACACAGACAGAAACTGGTGTAGCTGTAGTGATGGGTCACGAAGTGGCGCATGCTTTGGCGGATCATGGGGCACAACGCATGAGCGCGGGAACTTTACAACAAGTAGGTGCTGTTGCTGGTAACGTAGCGTTAAAGGATGAACAAAGAAATGTATTTAATCAAGTGTATGGGGTAGGTTCGCAGGTTTTGGGAATGTTACCTTTTAGTCGTAGTCATGAAACAGAGGCGGATCGTATTGGATTACAGATAATGGCAATTGCCGGTTATGATCCTTATGAGGCTGCTGAGCTATGGAAACGAATGAAGGCAAACAGTGGGGGAGAGGCGCCACCAGAATTCATGAGCACGCACCCTTCAAACGATACCAGAATTAATAATTTGACCGTTTGGGCACCAGAAGCTGCGGCAGAGGCTGCAAAATTTGGAGTTACCGAATTTAAGTAAAAAGTAGTACAAGTTTTATTGTATATTGAAAGCCGTTCTTGTTTATAGAGCGGCTTTTATATTTTACTATGATGAAAACCATACCGGCCAAGGGAAGTAAAAAGCTATTGAATGCATGGGCTTTTTACGATTGGGCCAATTCTGTTTACGCCCTTACCATAGCATCTTCTATTTTTCCTATTTTTTATTCCGCTTTATTTACAACGGATGATGCCTTGGTGAACGCTTTCGGATTTGATATGAAGCCTACTGTATTAATTGAGATTGTAACGGCATTCACATTTTTGGTTGTTGCGGTTTTGTCACCTATTCTATCCGGAGTAGCCGATTATGTTGGGAATAAGAAAACTTTTATGAAATTTTTCTGCTATGTGGGCAGTCTGGGTTGTATTGGTCTCTATTGGTTTAGTTTGGATTATATACATTTGAGTATTCTTTTTTATTTTATGGGACTAATCGGCTACTGGGGTAGTTTGGTCTTTTATAATTCTTACTTACCCGATATCGCTTTTGAGGAACAACAGGATGCTATTAGCGCAAAGGGATTTTCAATGGGTTATATTGGAAGTGTACTTCTTTTGGTTACCAACCTGGCAATGGTAATGAATCCGCAATGGTTTGGCTTTGACATTGGTACGACGGAGACCGAATTGAACGCGGCTAAATTCGAGGCTATGAAAATATCCTTTATTACGGTAGGTTTATGGTGGGTGATTTTTAGTCAATATACCTTCTATGTGCTACCTAACGGTCCTGGTGACATGCATAAGGTAACAAAGGATGTTGTTTTCAATGGCTTTCGAGAATTGCAATCTGTTTGGCAACAGCTAAAGGGTAATTTGCCCTTAAAGAGATACTTAAATGCGTTTTTTGTATTTAGTATGGCGGTGCAGACGATTATGTTAATGGCGGTTTACTTTGGTGAAAAGGAAATTTCTTGGGCCAGTGATAGCGAGAAGACAACGGGTTTGATTATTAGTATTTTGGTTATCCAGTTAGTGGCGGTTGTTGGAGCGCTTGTTACTTCAAGGGCTTCTGCTAAATTTGGGAATATCAAAACATTGATCTTTGTTAATTTTATATGGTTGTGTCTTTGTTTTTACGCTTATTTCATGAAAACGCCTATGCAGTTTTATATTGCAGCAGGATTTGTAGGGCTTGTCATGGGCGGGGTTCAGGCATTGGCAAGGTCTACGTATTCAAAGTATTTACCAGACACAGAGGATACCACATCCTATTTTAGTTTTTATGACGTAGCCGAAAAGATAGGCATTGTTATAGGGATGGTCATTTTTGCAGTGGTAGACCATATCAGCAGTATGCGCTATGCAATCCTATTTTTATTCTTGTTCTTTTTAGTAGGGATTTTGTTGTTGCTTCGGGTACCAAATAAAAAGCCCCTTTAAAAAAGGGACTTTTTTCGTTACTGATTGTTCGTGATTTTGATGTTAGTCTTTGGAAATGTCTCCAGAACCTGAAGTTTTGGTGTCGAGCTTTTCTGGGTTCCCTCTGTAGGTAATATCGCCCGAACCAGATACCCTAGCTTGTAGCCTTTTATTCGCAGTTACTTTTATATCGGCAGATCCAGAAACAGTAGCCTCAACATTGTCAGCCTCTAAATCAAAGGCTTTTATGTCCCCGCTTCCAGAAATGGTTGCAGCGAAATCTGTCGTAGTTCCACTAAAGGTGATATCACCTGATCCCGACATGCTTGCACTTACTGAATTGGTTTCTATATCCAAGGTAATGTCTCCAGAACCGGACATCGATGTCTCTAATTTTTCTGTTTTTATGGTAGTTTTACTCACAATGTCACCCGATCCGGACAATGAAATGGAGCTTACACGTTCTACGGGTACGGTTATTCTTATACCACTATTCCAATCGGAGGGTTTAAGGTTTACATTATTTTCTGTTTTAATAACCAGTTTGCCATTTTTAACCTCGGTAATAATATATTCTAACAGATTGGATTCCCCTTCTAAGGTCAACTGTCCTTCCTTTCCATCCACTAGGTCCACGTCAAACCATCCTGAAACTGCAATAGCATCATAATCGCTGGTTGATCTTTCTATCGTTACTTTTTCTCCGTTGCCTTTAATTTTTTTGCCCCATTGCGCAGAGCAAGATGCCGTGATGGCTAGTACTAATGTTATTACTAATGCGTTTTTCATTTTTCTTGTGTTTAGATTGATTTGATGTTATTATTTTTTAGTGAAGCTGATGCCTCCATAATCGCTGTTCAATGTGACCTTGTTACCACTGTTGGCACTACCGTAGTAGCCTTCATAGTGCTTGTTGGATGATTTTTCTGTACTGATGTTAATTTCAAAATCGTCCTTGCCACTAACTCCGGAATAACTTGTAGTGATATCAAAATCAAAGTGATAATCGGCATTGTAGCCAATTTTAATTCCGGTGTAATCCGTTCGTATAGCTACATTCCCAGCATCCGCTGCAAGTTCAGCTATTCGTACAGAACCATAGTCTGCGGTGATGTCTACGTTCCCGTGAATAGTACCTAGTTTCACGGTGATATAATCTCCGTTTCCGCTCACATTGTTAGCCTCACCAATAGCTATATTACCGTAATCACTAGTATACTCCATATTCTCCATGGTCGCTATGGTCGCATTTGTGTAATCGGTATTCAATGTTAGGTTCCCTGCTTTTTCAATCGTAAATCCAGAATAATCAGCCTTTATTTCACCACTGTTGATATACCCTATAGTAGATTTTGACGTGTAATCAAAATTCAACTGATTGTTTCTACCGCGAAGTTCGCCGATTTCCAACCTTCCATAATCGCAATTTATTTTTGCATGGCCATCTACCCGATCAAGAATGATATTTCCATAATCGTTGTCTAGGTTGACGCTATTTTTAACGGGTAGTTTTATGGTGTAGTTGATTTGCATGTTAACGTTGTTGTTCTTCCCCCAGTTCCATCCCCAATTACTTTTTTGCTTACCATACGTGGTCCTGGCAGAAACTAAACTGTTGCTTGCCTCAAAGTCTACAGAAATTTCATCCAATTTGTTTTGTACCTTTTCTTCGTTGTCGCCGTTGGTTGTTATATGTACTTCTATGACGATTCTATTTTCGTTCCATGACGTAATAGTTAGATTACCGTAATCGTTGTTTACTTTTAGTAAGGCATCCGCATTTACATTGAATTCCTTTTTTATGGTTTTCTCCTTTGTGTATTTACCGCCAGGCTTATTGTCGTTGGCCAACAAAAAGACAGGGGTTAGCACCCATAGTATGAAGGTATATTTAAAGAGTATAGTTTTCATCATTATAATTTTTTAAGGTTTTTATAGTTTCAATTTGTTCAAGTACATCTTCTAGTAATTCAATTCTTGTTTGAAAATTTGTGATCATGGCTCTAAGGAGAATTTTATCGTTCCCTCCTGCTAGCATTTCTTTTTTCAGTTCACCATAATTCTGTTCTAAAGTTGCCAGTTGAGTCATAGTATCGGCAATTATTTGTTGTGCTTCTGGAGCACTTTCTGACTGTAACTCTTTTACCTGCTCTTCAATAAGGCTGGCGAAATAGAATTGGGTATTAGAAACTTCTGGTGACACTTTTGCCAGTTGCTTTTGCATCGTGTAATTTTGATTTACGAGACCCATGCCCACGGCAATAAGTACCGCTATAGATGCTGCAATAGACAAGGGTTTCCACCATGATAACCTTGTAACAGGTCTTAAGGTAAGCTGGTTGCCACCATTTAGTTTTTCTAAAAATCGTTCTTCATGCCCAGTATTAGGAGCCTCTGTATCAAAGGAACCTTTTAAGTTTTTGAAGAGTTCTTCTATGTTGTCTTTTTCCATCAGTTTATATATTCAATTTTCTTTCTCAAGCTTTCTTTTGCCCTAGATATGGTCGTGCGGCAATTGGCATAACTTATGTTCATGATTTCACTTATTTCCTCATAGTCGAATCCTTCAATTAAATGTAAGGTCAAAGAAATTCTGTAATTATCTTTTAAGTAGTTCATGGTCTCCATCACTTTTTGAGCCTTTTGATTTACAAACACATGATCCGAAGTAATTCCGTCATTATCTTCGACCTTATATAGTATATCATCCAATGCAACTTCGTTTTTTTTCCGTTGCTTTTTGTAATGATAAATACTGTTATTGATAACAATTCGCTTTAACCAGGCTCCAAAGCTTACTTCCGCTTTAAAAGTGTGCAATTTCGTAAACGCGTTTAAAAACGATTCTTGCATCACATCTTCTGCTTCTGCGCTATCCTTTACAATCCGTAAGGCCGTGTTGTACATGGCTTTATAATACCTGTTGTAAACTTCTAGCTGTGCGCTTTGCTTTCCCAGCAGGCACGATTGCAATAATGCATCAATATGTACTTCTTTTTGGCTCAAAAAAGTGATTGGTTTGTCTTAGAGATGAATGAAGTTAAGGATTGTTACAGTTTTGGAAAAAAGATTTCAATTTAAATGAAATGTAAGCTTCATTAAAGGAATACGATACATATAGATCGGAGTTTACTATGAGGTTGGCATAAGAATTGAATTACGGGAGTAAGTGATCGTCTTTGATTATTCAATTATGAGTGATTAAGGGACTTCACCAATGTTTTGAACGAATTATAAAACTAATTTTTCTGCCACACATGTGACAGAATGACCGATATATACAGATGGGAGATTCTAAATTTTCAAACTTTGACAACATGTCCTTGCAAGGAATTGATGAGGAAGCAGAGTTGATTCCTTTGCTTACAGCAGAGGACGAGGAACAAATGAACGGAGAAACATTACCTGAAACATTACCAATACTTCCGTTGCGGAACACGGTATTGTTTCCAGGTGTTGTAATTCCAATTACGGCGGGTAGGGACTCTTCTATTCAATTAATAAAAGACGCCAACAGCGGAAACAAGGTGATTGGTGTCGTCTCACAAAAAGATGAGGAGACCGAAAACCCAGAGATAAAAGATATTAATACGCTAGGAACCGTTGCGCGTATATTAAGGGTGTTACAAATGCCAGATGGAAATACGACGGTAATTATACAGGGTAAAAAGCGTTTTGAAATTGCCGAGGTACTTACGCGAAAGCCCTATTTTACAGCTACGGTCCGTGAAACCTCAGAACATAGGCCCGACAGCAATGATGGGGAATTTTTGGCCATTATCGAATCGATAAAGGATTTGGCGCTGAAAATTATAAAAGACAACCCTAATATCCCTAGCGAAGCTTCATTTGCGATTAAGAATATCCAGAGCGATTCATTCCTAATTAATTTTGTTTCCTCTAACTTGAACTTAGACGTAAAGGCAAAGCAGGAATTGTTGGAAATTAGCAATCTACAAGAAAGAGCTTTGGCAACGCTAAAGTATATGAACGTTGAAATGCAGAAGTTGGAACTTAAGAACGATATACAGTCCAAAGTGCGCAGCGATCTGGACCAGCAACAACGAGAGTATTTTCTGCACCAACAAATGAAGACTATTCAAGAGGAATTGGGCGGTGTTTCCCATGATGATGAGTTAGAGGAAATGAGCGCCAAGGCCAAGAAGAAGAAATGGGACAAAAAAGTTAAGGAGCATTTTACCAAAGAATTGGCCAAGATGCAGCGTATGAATCCGCAAGTAGCGGAATATTCTATTCAGCGTAACTATTTAGATCTTTTATTGGATTTACCTTGGAACGAATTTTCAAAAGATAAGTTCGATTTAAAAAGGGCCGAACGAATATTGGATCGCGATCATTATGGTTTGGAAGATGTAAAACGAAGAATTATCGAATACTTAGCGGTTTTGAAACTGCGTAACGATATGAAATCTCCTATCCTTTGTCTTTACGGGCCTCCAGGCGTTGGTAAAACCTCTTTGGGAAAGTCTGTAGCAGAGGCATTAGGTAGGGAGTATGTTCGCATATCTTTAGGCGGATTACGGGACGAGGCAGAGATTCGGGGTCATCGTAAAACATATATTGGAGCCATGCCAGGTAGAATCATTCAAAGCTTGAAGAAGGCGGGAACTTCAAATCCGGTTTTTATATTGGATGAAATAGATAAATTGTCCAACAGTCATCAGGGGGATCCATCATCTGCCATGTTAGAAGTATTGGACCCCGAGCAGAACAGCGAATTCTATGATAACTTCTTAGAAATGGGATACGACCTTTCCAAGGTCATGTTCATTGCTACCGCCAATAATTTGGGAACCATTCAGCCTGCTTTGCGTGATCGTATGGAAATTATTAATGTAAGTGGTTATACGATAGAGGAAAAAGTAGAAATTGCTAAGAAACACTTGTTGCCAAAGCAATTATCGGAACATGGGTTGGATACTAGCCATTTAAAAATAGGGAAACCTCAATTAGAAAAAATTGTAGAAGGATATACGAGAGAATCTGGAGTACGTTCGCTAGAAAAGCAACTGGCTAAAATGGTCAGGTACGCTGCAAAGTCAATTGCCATTGAAGAGGAATATGATATAAAAGTAAGTAATCAGGACATTATTAAAGTCTTGGGCGCTCCTAAAATGGAACGCGATAAGTACGAGAATAATGAGGTAGCAGGTGTAGTTACAGGTTTGGCATGGACGAGTGTAGGTGGTGATATCTTGTTTATAGAATCTATACTGTCCAAAGGCAAGGGTACGCTCAGTATTACAGGTAACCTTGGTAAAGTGATGAAAGAATCTGCTACGATTGCCATGGAATATATAAAATCCAACGCAGAACGGTTTGGATTGGATGCAGAGATTTTTGAAAAGTACAATGTGCATATTCACGTGCCGGAGGGGGCTACACCAAAAGATGGTCCAAGTGCAGGAATTACAATGTTAACATCCCTGATTTCCTTGTTTACCCAAAGACGGGTAAAGAAAAGCTTGGCGATGACGGGTGAAATTACACTTAGGGGTAAAGTGCTTCCTGTGGGCGGAATCAAGGAAAAGATTTTAGCGGCAAAAAGAGCTCGAATTAAGGAGATTATTCTGTGTGCAGATAACGAGAGGGATATCAAGGAAATAAAAGAAGATTACCTCAAGGGATTAACCTTCCATTATGTGAAAGATATGCACGAGGTCATAGATATTGCGTTGACCAATACGAAAGTGAAGAATGCAAAGAAGCTTTAGAATTAAATAACCGTAAGATTTAGTTTTATTTCTTACGACTTTTAGTAGTATTGCCATAAATAAAGAGCAAATGAAAGATATAACCATAGCCATAGACGGGTTTTCTTCTACAGGAAAAAGTACCCTAGCAAAGCAACTGGCAAAGGCATTAGGATATGTTTACGTTGATACGGGTGCCATGTATAGGGCAATTACTTTATTTGCCATGAATAACGGATTTATAACGAGTGACTCTGAGGATATTGAAGGGCTAGTAAAGGAGCTATCCAATATTAAATTGAGGTTTGTGTTTAATGCCGACCTTGGTTTTTCGGAAATGTACTTAAACGATACAAATGTAGAATCCGAAATTAGAAAGATGGAAGTGTCCAGGAATGTTAGTCGCATTGCAGAGATAGAACAAGTACGTATCAAGTTGGTGTCCTTGCAACAGCAGATGGGAACCGAAAAAGGCATTGTAATGGATGGGCGCGATATCGGTTCTGTGGTTTTTCCCGATGCGGAACTTAAGATATTTATGACCGCATCTCCAGAAAAAAGGGCCTATCGCAGGTATAAGGAGTTATTGGATAGAGGTGAAAAAGTCAGTTATGAAGAGGTGCTGGAAAATGTAGAAAAACGAGATTATATTGATTCTCACCGCGAGTTTTCTCCCTTGGTCAAAGCATCCGATGCCGTGGAGTTTGACAATAGCGACATGGGCTTGAAAGAACAGTTTGAGCGCATGCATAATCATGCCTTACGGGTGATAGAGAAGCAAGGCTAATTCATGTATATTTTGCTATTTTCATGCTGAAAATAAAATATAAAAAATGCCTATGAAATTTCATAGGCATTTTTTAATGTTCGTCTAACGTCTAACGTCTAACGTCTAACGTCTTATGAGTTTGGAATAACCAAAACCTGGTCTGGATGTATTACATCTGGATTTTTAAGAATATTGGTATTTGCCTCGAAGATTTGCTTGTATTTCATGGCATCACCATAATAATGCTTTGCAATCTTACTCAAAGACTCTCCACTGGCTACAGTATGTCTGTGGTATACCGTATCATCTGCTACGGTAATGTTAGCTTTTATATCAGAAGCGTTTTCACCTCCTACGGCTTTTATTTTATCCCAAATTAAATCTTTTTCGTAAGGTGTATTCGCTTCACCTTTTATTTTAAGCACATTGCCTTCTTCGGTAACGTTGCCATTTTTAATTCCTAATTGCTCACCAAGATCTAAAACACCTTGGTATTTTGCTTTAACACTCATATTACTTTATTTAACGGTTAATATTGTAACCGAAAGATACTAATTATTGCAGTAATTAAGGGAAAAAAATTGGCAAACAATAACTGTTTTTGGAAGCAAGTAGAAATAGTATTTGTAATATAGGATATAAGTTGTATTTTTGCACACCTTTTTTACGGCATTATGTAGAGCGAAAAGGGAATAGATAAAAAATAAAATAACAACTTCTGCGGTAGTCGGTTAGCTCTAAATGTAATCGTAGAATACAAATTAATAATCAGCAAATGGCTGAAGACAAAACAACAGCTCCTGCAGAAGAATCTGTAGAAGCTACACAAGCGCAAGTGGTGGAGACACCAAAGCAAGACCCTCAAGAATTTTTAGAAAACTTTAATTGGGAAAAATACGAGCAAGGAATTGAGCGTGTTGATGACTCCAAACTTAAAGAATTCGAACAATTAGTAGCAGAAAACTTTGTTGATACTGCAGATGAGGAAGTCGTAACCGGAACAGTAGTGTATATTACTGATAGGGAAGCAATCATTGATATCAATGCTAAATCCGAGGGTGTAATTTCCTTGAATGAATTTCGTTACAATCCTAGTTTAAAAGTTGGGGACAAAGTAGAGGTTCTTATTGATATTCGTGAAGATAAAAGTGGACAATTGGTTCTTTCGCATAGAAAGGCACGTACGATTATGGCTTGGGACCGTGTAAACGCGGCACATGACAAGGAAGAAATTGTAAGTGGTTTTGTTAAGTGCAGAACTAAAGGTGGAATGATCGTTGATGTTTTTGGAATTGAGGCGTTCTTGCCAGGTTCTCAGATTGATGTGAAGCCTATCCGCGATTACGATCAATACGTAAATAAAACTATGGAATTCAAGGTGGTGAAAATCAACCATGAGTTTAAAAACGTAGTTGTTTCTCATAAAGCGCTTATCGAAGCGGATATCGAGGAGCAGAAAAAAGAAATCATCAGTCAACTAGAAAAAGGACAAGTACTAGAAGGTGTTGTTAAAAACATTACTTCATACGGTGTGTTCATTGATCTTGGTGGTGTTGATGGTCTTGTACACATTACGGACCTTTCTTGGAGTAGAATCAATCACCCGAACGAGGTTGTTGAGCTAGACCAGAAATTGAATGTAGTAATTCTTGATTTTGATGAAAACAAATCTAGGATTCAACTTGGTCTTAAGCAATTAGAGAAGCATCCTTGGGAAGCTTTAAGTGATGAAATTAAAATTGGAGACAAGGTAAAAGGTAAAGTAGTCGTTATAGCTGATTACGGTGCATTTATTGAAGTTGTAGAAGGCGTAGAAGGATTAATTCACGTTTCTGAAATGTCTTGGTCTACCCACTTACGATCCGCTCAGGATTTCGTAAAAGTAGGTGATGAGGTAGAAGCCGTAGTACTTACCTTAGATCGTGAAGATCGTAAGATGTCCTTAGGTATCAAGCAACTGACACCAGATCCATGGACAGATATTACTACCAAATATCCTGTAGGTTCTAAACACAGCGGTATCGTTAGAAACTTTACCAACTTTGGTGTGTTTGTAGAATTGGAAGAAGGTATCGATGGTTTGATTTATATTTCTGACCTTTCTTGGACTAAGAAAGTAAAGCATCCATCTGAATTTACCAACGTAGGAGATAATTTAGAAGTTGAAGTTTTAGAGTTGGATGTTGAAGGTCGTAAGTTAAGCTTAGGTCATAAACAAACTACTGAAAACCCATGGGATAAGTACGAGAAGGAATTTGCCTTAGGTACTGTTCACACGGCAGCTATTACTGAAATTGTAGATAAAGGTGCAACTATAGACTTTAACGAGGATATTACAGCGTTTATTCCACAGCGTCATTTAGAGAAAGAAGATGGTAAAAAATTAGCGAAAGGCGATGAAGCAGAATTCAAGATCATTGAATTCAACAAAGACTTTAAGCGTGTAGTAGCTAGTCATACCGCTATCTTTAGGGAAGAAGAGCAACGTAATGTAAAAGCAGCAGTCAAAAGACAAGCAGCTAGTGCAGAGGAAGCGAAACCAACCTTAGGAGATGCTAACGATGCCTTACAAGCATTAAAGGATAAAATGGAAGCTGCTGATTCTAAAAAGAAGAAGTAAACGTTTAGTTTCCATTAAGTACATTAAAAACCCTTGACTCATAAGTCAAGGGTTTTTTTATTGCCATTTTTAAACCTTCTTACTACTTGTAAATTGGTAAGTATAGCATTCAAAGGTTATGTGATTGCTTTGCTAAACAAATAATGGTAGTTGTATGGAACAATTAGCCATTATTCCACCACCTCAATATTATATAGGCCGTTAACGGGCCTACCGTCATCGGTGATCCCTTCTACCTTTACCTGGAAGGAACCTGTTTTGTCTCCAGTAAAGAAATCGATATTCGATCGTCCCTCATCGTTGAAGGCCAGTTCTGGCTTCCAGAGTAGGGTAGTGCGGTAATCAGGTTTTTCGGGGTCTTCTTTGACATAGTCCGGCGTATAGAATTCCCGTGTCTTATAGAAACCGGGTATTTTGAAGACGGCGATACCGGGGGTTTCTTCTTCTACTGTTAAGTCGTTAATACTAGAGTTGCTGTATATGGCAATAACACCATTGGCACCTCGACTACCCCAAAATGCAGTGTCAGAACCATAAACCACATCTATAAAACTAACCTCTACAGCTCTTAGTTGTTGTAGAAGGAAGATATCTGATTGCATACCATTAAAAAGGACCAATGGGGCAGTGCCAGCCTGTAAAGATTGGCCCATACCCACAATAGTAACTACTTGTCTTGGATAAGCACCTGTAACTATGATTCCGGGCATTCTTTGTATCAGATCTATTGCGCTCATGGCCTCGTTTCCTGTAATATCCTCTTTGTACACGCGTCTGGAGAACAGACTTTTGGTTAAGGCAGATGTTGGATTGGCTTCCGTAGCTAGTTGGGTTCTTGATTTTTTCTCTTCAACTACAACGACCTCCCCCAATTGGGTCACCTTTTCCGGGTCGTATTTAAAATCGTTGACTTTTTTAACGTATTCCTCCTTCAGGTATTCCTGGCTCAGCTCAACGGTGCTGCGGTCGCTGCGTTCCGTCCTCTTGAGTTTCGAGCTCAGTTTCGGGTTCTGCTGGTCCAGTACGATGGAGAAGTTCTTTCTTTTGTAGGCGAACTTGGGCAGGGAATCGTAGGCCTCAACAGTAGCTTGGATGGTATCGGTGAAATAAAAGGG
>CBDUKC010000045.1:0-15264 GCA_965367705.1 uncultured Maribacter sp.
TGGCGGCAAAAAAACTTATAAAAATAGCACCATACAAACCAGCACTAGGTCCTAAGCCTGAACTAACACCAAAGGCTAATGCTAATGGCAATGCAACAATGCCGGCTGTAACACCACCAAAAAGGTCTCCTTTAAGATTAGAGAAAAGTTTTTTCATAGATTATTATAAGTGGTATTGCGTAATAGAAAGATAGTTTATTTTTAGATGTAATTAAAAAAGCCAATGCAATGGCATTGGCTTTTTTCGGAAGTATTATTCTCCTAGTCCAAGAAGTCAACTTTACCAGTTTTTATGTCATACATACCACCTATAATCTTTATTTGCCCATTTTTTTCCATTTCTGCCAAAATTGGACTTTTACTTCTAATATTAGCTATAGCAATTAGTACATTTTTAGAGGAAACAGCATCTACAAATTCTAAATTTTTCGAATTCCTTAACTGCTCATCCTTAGGTTCTTTTACCGCTTCGACTGCTGGTTCTATCTTGTTTATAAGTGCAGTTAAGTTTCCAAGTCTTGCATGGTCACATGCTCCTTTTATAGCTCCACAACTTGTGTGTCCAAGTACCACGACTAATTTGGTCCCTGCTAGTTTACAAGCAAATTCCATACTTCCTAAAATATCCTCGTTTATAAAATTTCCGGCTATTCTTATACTGAAAACATCACCCAGTCCTTGGTCAAAAACGAGCTCTGCGGAAACTCTGGAATCTATACAACTCAAAATGGTTGCAAAAGGGAACTGACCCTCACTGGTGTCGTTTACTTGTTCCAAAAGATTTCGATTTGCTTTAAGATTATTTTGGAAACGTTGATTGCCCTCCTTTAAAAAACCCAAAGCCTTTTTTGCTGTCATTGAAGCCTGTGTTTCTCTTGTATGTGCTTTCATAATAGTTTTGTTTAGTGTTATTAATTAGGCGAATTTTGATGTGCCTGTGAGTAATAAAGAGACATTAAGATTGCTAATAATATCTTTAATATCGAATGTTACGGTTGTGATTTCCTTGGAGTCACTCGTAGATTTGTCTGCTCGGTCTACGTGTAACAAGTTAATCTTATTCTTAACAAGATAGTTAGAAAGATTTTTTAACGAGTCATCCCCTTTCTCAAATACATATTCAATAACCTTTTTATCTAATGAGGTGTTTTTTGTTTCAGCAGCAGGATTATTTTGATTTACTTTGAAGGATTTCAAGGGTTTTTTCATGTTTGAAACCAAAACATCTGCAAAGTTAATGTTGAGCTTATTTTCTTCACTATTAAAAAGCCCTAAGGACAAGTCTTCACTTGGTTTAATAGTATTGTTTTCATCAACAATCATAACTACTCCATTATATTGTTTTAAAACAAATTGGGTGATATTATCTCCAATGAAATCAAATGAACGCGATTTTTTCTTACCAAGAATAATAATGTCTGGCTGCTCTTGCTTAATATGCGCTTCAATTTCATTTTTTATATGACCAAAAGTGAATGAACAATTCATTTTTGTGCCATATTCTTCAGAAAAAGAGCTTGCCAATTTTTGAATTTTTTTGTTCATAGCTGTGTGTTCATGGTTCATTGAACGTATTGCAGATAATTGGCTTTCCTTCTTAACTAAATCAGAAGGGTTCTTTACATGAAACAGTGAAATGTCCCCGCCGATCATTTTAGCTAAACTAACTGTGCTTTTTAGCATTGTGGCTGTAGATTTTTTTAAATCTGATAAGACTAGTATTTTATATCTAATATTTTTCATTATGATTTAGCTTTATTTTCTTTAGGTCTTAACTTAAAAAACTCAATAAAGCTATCCGGATTCTCAAGAATTCCTCTTTCTGAGATTAATTGAATGTCAATATTTCGTTCTTTAGCTTTAAACGCAAAATCATCTAATATTTCAATAATATCATTATCTAAATATCTCGTATTTCTCACATCTAATTCTAAGTAAGTATCTCTTGGTAAACTATCCAATTCTTTAAGAATGGCCCCCTTGTTAAAAAAAGTAACTTCTTCTGCAAGGGTCATCTTAATTCTGTGTTTACCATTACTTTTATCTTCAATATGAAGGAAATGAGAATTTTGATAACTTTTTATCATTATAACAATGATACCAACCGCTAGGCCTAAACCAATTCCTATAAGTAAATCGGTAAAAATAATACCAACTACGGTTACTGTAAAAGGTATAAACTGTTTCCAACCCATAGCATACATCTTCATAAATAATGAAGGTTTGGCTAGTTTAAATCCTACGATAAAAAGAATAGCTGCTAAAACAGAAAGAGGAATCATATTTAATAAACGAGGAATAAGGATAACGGATATTAACAGAAAAAATCCATGTATAATAGCAGACATTTTGGATTTACCTCCAGACTGTATGTTTGCAGAGCTTCTTACAATTACTTGCGTGATTGGAAGTCCACCAATCATACCAGAAATGATGTTCCCAGTACCTTGAGCTAGTAATTCTCGGTTTGTTGGTGTTACGTTCTTATCAGGATCTAGTTTGTCTGTTGCTTCTACGCAAAGCAGGGTTTCTAAACTAGCAACTAGCGCAATTGTAAAAGCTGTAATCCAAATTTGAGGATTGGTAATAGCACCAAAATTAGGAAAACTAAACTGTCCCAAAAACGAAGCTGCGTCTTCTGGAATAGGTACGCTAACTAAATGGTCTGATGATATGGATAATGAAGCAGAATCTTTTGAAAGGATATAAAATAAAATACCAACCGCAACAGCTACTAAAGGGCCTTGAATTAGCTTGAATATCTTACCTTTTTTGGAAAGTACTTTATCCCATAAAAGTAAAATGCCCAGAGCTAGAAAGGCAATTAGCGTTGCTCCTGGGCTAATATTATTCACTGTTTCTATTATTTCCGAGAAGGTATTTTGTCCATCAACTTGGAAAAATGCAAAATCTCCTTCTGGATCCGGATCATAACCAAAAAAATGCGGAATTTGTTTTAAAATTATAATAATACCGATGCCTGTTAGCATTCCTTTAATTACTGATGAGGGAAAATAATAACCTATAATCCCGGCCTTCAAAAAACCAAAAATCAATTGTATTAGACCTCCTAAAACGACGGCTAGTAAAAAATTTTCATAGCCACCCAAAGCACTTATAGCTGTTAATACAATCGCGGCTAAACCTGCAGCAGGACCACTTACTCCTATTTTGGAACCACTTAATGAACCTACTACGATACCGCCAATAATTCCAGCTATTACACCGGAAAACAAAGGAGCACCACTTGCTAGAGCAATACCTAAGCATAAAGGAAGTGCTACAAAAAAGACTACTATGCTCGCTGGCAAGTCATTTTTTAAATATTTGAACATATTCTAAAGTTTTTAGTCCTACATATAGTATAGGACGGTTTGGTTAATTAATATAAAAGATTTGAAAATTACCCAAAGAACCTAGGAGGAGGTAGAAAAATCTCTAACGCGTTTATCTTATAAGAGGTATTATGAGTATTTAAGATATTATTTGAAGTGCTTGTTAGCGCAGTGACACTAAAAAAAGAGGTGTAAAAAAAAATATCCTTTTCATTTAGTTCTTTTTTTTCTTCCTTTTGTTCCTCTTCATTAAAATCTATAACTAAGGTACTATCAGAGTTAAATTCTAATAAGACAACGAAAGAGGGTGCCAGAATGGCAATAGTGACGATAAATGAAAATGTTAAAACTAGAAACGACTTCATACGTGCGTAAACAATTACTGTAAATATAATAGTATTGCTATTATGAAGCTGTTAAAGTTCTTTAAAAATCTTTGAGTAATTTTAAGTGAATAGAAGACACCCAGCCAGTCTTTCCATCGGCAAGTCTAATTTTTTGCCAATCGTTAAGTTCTTCCAGTACCTGAACTTTTGTTCCTGCATGAAGAATAAAGACTTCAGTACTGCTCGTGTTGGGCTCTGCTTGTATTCCGATTTCGTCTGCAAAAATAATCGCTGGTCTGTTGGCTTTATAATCGCTGTATTGAATATAAGCAAACAGTAGGGTGATAACTGCAATTGTTAAGGAAACAAGACTAGCAATAAAGGCCCATCTTTTACGGGAAGAATATTGAAAATAATAGAATAGTATGTAAAGTATTACAAATAGAAACATGAAACCAACACCCAAATATGCCCATTGATCAAACGAAAGGGTAGCCGTAGTTTTTTTGTACAGTCTAGACAAACCGGTTTCAGGTAAAGTTTCGATTGCATCCAAGGTCATTTGCTGGGCGTATCCTAAATTATTCAGTATTTCCGAATCGTTTGGTGCTAAAAGCAAGGCTTTTTCGTAAAAATATATGCTATTAGGAATGTCGTTTAATTTGTAGTACGAATTTCCAAGGTTATAGTAGAGTGCAGCAGAATGTTCACCACTATCCATAATGGTTTTATAAAAATCTATTGCCTTTTCATATGCCCCATCATTGTAGGCAGCCGTAGCTTGGTCAAAGAGAGCTGAGCTCTGAGCGTTACTGATTAGGCCCAAGAATAAAAGAAATATGACAATGCTATTTTTCACCATATTATACCTGCTTATCTATTAAGGATATTACTTCACTCGCCTTTTCATAATCTTGCTGCATCTGAACATCTGAAAAAGGACTATATCTTGCTGCTTCACAGTTTTTAAGCAACGCTACAAAACCAGTTACACTAGCCTCATCCACATTCTTTTGTAATAAGAGCTCAGAAATTTTATCCTTACTGAACTCTGAGGTCTCAATTTTCAATTTAGCTTTTAAGTAATTATGTAGTGCTTTTTCCAAGGCAACGTAAAAGGAATCTTTATTACCCAATTCTTTTTTTGCTTTTGATAAGTAACGTCTTGCCAGTCTATTTGCTTTTTTTACTTTGTTGCCTATGACATCACTTGCAATTGCATCTCTTTTTTTACGGAATAAAATGGCGATAGGGATAAATAACAACGGAGCTAATAGAAATAAATAAAAACGATTGGAAGTAAAGAAATAGGTGCTGCCAATTGGGCTTAAATCTGCATTTAGTTTAATAAAATTAAATTGACTATTTACAGCTATAACATTTTGCTTATTTAATCCGGTAACAGCACTATTGGTTGTGGCGCTGCTGGGTCCTTCTAAAACATTAATAACAATTTCTTCAGAGTTTAGTGTTGTGTAGGTCTCTGTCTTAGGATTAAAGAAGCTAAAAGGTATCGATGGTAAGGGATATTTTCCTCGGAATGCCGGCACCACGGTATAGCTATTACTTACCTTACCTTGCATGCCACTTAATGTTGTTCGTACGCCCTCAGTAAATTCTGGCTCGTATACTTCTAACGAACTTGGAAGGTCTAGCTCTGGGAGTTTAAAAAGTTTTAGGTTTCCTTTGCCTGTTACCTCTACAACGGCCTGTAAGGACTCAGTTGCGTTTAAGCTAGTCTTGCTTGTGGTAACAGAAAAATCAAAATCACCTACAGCGCCATTGAAATTTACAGGTTGATTTTTTAACGGTAAAGGTTTAACATCGATGGTTCTATTACCTGCGGAAACTGTTTTGTTCGTCTGTGCATAGACCCTTCCACCAAAAAAATCGCGTTTACTTGTTGGAACATCTACCGTTACATCCAATGAAAGAGGTTCTATTTCTAGCTTTCCAGATTTCTGGGGATATAGTACCACTCGTTTTAGGATGACGTAGCGATAGGGTTTCCCTTTAAAGGTGCCGTTTTGGGCGTTTAGACTAGTAACTTTAATGTCTTGGCTCCAAAAATTATTGTATTTGGGATTGTCTAAAGGTTGATAATTGGATACGCTTATAGACGGACTAACGTATAGCTTATAAACTACCGTAATCGCTTCGTTCATATAAGGGTCCGTTTTGGAAACTTCCGCAACCAAATGAAGGTTTTCATCCGCTACGTCATCCGCCGTCATTTGATCACTGGGCTTGTCCACGGCAGCTGTAACCTCAATATTTTCTGGAAGTGATTTATAGGTTTTTCCACCGATTACGATGGTGGCTTGGTTAATAGTAAATTTTCCTTTGGCGGTTGGTGCCAGCGTGTAGGAGTACGATTTGGAATAGCTACGAACTCCATTTATCCACGAGGAGCTTATGGCTTGTGATGGCCCCATGAGTACCCTGAAACCTGCGAAGTCTGGCGGATTAAAATTGTCTCCATCCTTGTTCATGGTGAAATCCACTCGTAAACGTTCGTTAAGTCCTAGCTTGGACTTGCTTAACTTCATTTCGAACGTAACGGCAGCCGCATCCTGTGCTTTTAAAATAAAGGCAAACAGAAATACGCTCAGAAATACGATACCTTTTTTAAAATCCATCTTTAATATTACCAGTCCTTTTCGGTTTTTACTTTTGCGCCTTGCACTTTTTTGGCATCTATCTTTTCTTGTACTTGTTTCTCTGCATTTTGCATGGCCCTTAAAAGATTTTCTATTTGTTGTTTAGAGAGTTGGTTAGGCCTTGGTTGCGGTTGCTCATTAGGTTTGTCTCCTTGTTCAGGTTTTTTGTTCTGTTCTTTCTTTTCGTCACCTTCACCATCTTCATCTTCTTTTTCATCACCTTTATCTTCCTGGTCTCCCTTATCTCCTTTGTCACCTTCGTCTTTCTTATCTTCGTTTTCGTCTTCCTTCTTGTCTTCGTCTTTTTGGTCCTCTTTGTTGTCTTTGTCCTTGTTGTCTTGATTTTGGTCCTTATTTTCCTCGTCTTTTTTTAAGAGTTCTTTAGCAAGGGCCAAATTATAACGAGTTTCTTCGTCCGATGGATCGTTTCTTAGCGCTTCCTTGTAAGCTTCCACAGCCTTGGCGTAGTCTTTACGCTTCATAAAAACATTTCCCATATTGTGATAGGCATTGTGCTTCTCTGTTTTGGCTGTAGCGGTTTCACCGGCTTCCTTAAACCTGCCAAAAGCTTCGCTATAGGTTTCATTGTTATAATAGGCGTTTCCCAGATTAAATGGTGCCGCAGCATTTTCTGTACTTTCTGAAATTGCGATCCTGTAGTCTGCCTCTGCAGCAATAAAATTATCTTCCGAAAGTTTCTTATTACCTTCCCAAGTATAATTTTTTGAGTCTCTAAGGTTCTTTTCTTTTGCCTTTAAATCTTCTTGTGCAAATAAGGGTATTGCTACAAAAAACACTAGAAGAATGCATGCAATCTTTCTCATCTTAATCTATCTGTTTTTCGTTAAATAAATTTAATCTTTTGAGCCATTTTGTCTTTCGGTCTAGCACGAAAATTTCTAGGAAAAGAAATAAAAGTCCTGTCCCAAGAAACCATTGAAATTGGTCTTTATATTCTGCAAATTGTTTGGCCTCAAATTCCTTTTTATCCATTTTTAGAAGCTCCTCTTTTATAATTTCTACAGCTGCTTCTGTATTGGAACCATCAATATATTTTCCATTTCCCTCGTCGGCGATATCAACAAGTATTTCTTCGTTCAATTTGGTAATGACTACTTCGCCTTGGACATCTTTTTTTAAACTTTCAACAATACCATTTCGTTTAAGGGGAATGGGAACTCCCTTAGATTTTCCAACACCAATCGTATAAATTTGTATGCCTTCATCTACAGCATCTTCTACAGCGTTCAAGGTGGTACCCTCTGAATGGTCTTCCCCATCGGAAATTATAAATAGCACGCGATTGGTTTGTTCTTCATCATCATAAAAGGTGGTAGCTAATTCAATGGCTTCATTTATCGCCGTACCTTGTGAGCTGAGCATGTCTGTATTCATGCCCTGTAAGAACATTTTCGCTGCACCGTAATCCGTAGTAATCGGAAGTTGCGGATAAGCTTGTCCCGCGTAAGCAATTATACCTATTCTATCGCTTGCTAATTGGTTGATAATTTCTGATACGAGTCTTTTTGCTTTTTCAATCCTATTTGGTGCAATGTCTTCTGCTAACATACTCTTGGACACATCTACCGCAAAAACAATATCTACACCTTCTCGTTTTACCGTTTCTAATTTTGTCCCGATTTTAGGGTTTACAAGACCTACAATTAGTCCGCAAAGCCCTAAAAGAAATAATATAAGTTTTAGGGTGCCTTTGTAAAAAGAGCGATTTGGCGTTAATCTTTTTAGAAGGGGTGCATCTGCGAATTTCTGCTGTGTCTTCTTTTTCCAGACTATTAAAAGCAGAAATAGAACAATCATCACCGGTATGATGAACAGTAAATAAAAATAAATTTTCTCGTCTAACTGTATCATTCTTTATACAAAACTTCTAAAAATCGTATTTCTTAAAAACCATTCTGTAAGGAGTAACATACCTGCAATCCAAATCCAAGGTCTAAATTTCTCCTCATAACGATAGTATTTAAATTCTTCTATCTCGGTTTTTTCCAACTTGTTTATTTCATCGTAAATTTCTTCTAGGGTTTCGTTATTAGTAGCCCTAAAATACTTGCCTCCCGTTACTTTTGCGATATCCTGTAATAATTCCTCATCTATCTCTACCTGTCGCATCCCATATTTAAAAGAACCATCAGAGTTGTACGCAATGGGTGATAAGGCATTTCCGTTTGTCCCTAAACCTATCGTGTAGGTTTTAATACCAAATTCCACGGCGAGATCGGCAGCTGTTTGAGGCTCAATAAAGCCCATATTATTGACACCGTCCGTTAAAAGAATTATAATTTTACTTTTTGCCTTGCTTTCTTTTAGTCGATTCACCGATGTTGCTAGGCCCATACCAATAGCTGTACCATCTTCTAACTGACCGTATGTAATATCTTTAAGTGACGTAAGTACGATTGCCTTATCCGTTGTTATTGGAGTTTTAGTGTATCCCTCACCAGCATACGCCACTAGCCCAATACGGTCATTAGGTCTTTGCTTAATAAAATCTGCTGCTACTTCTTTTAGCGCGGCCAATCTGTTAGGTTTAAGATCACGGGCCAACATACTGGACGAAACATCGATTGCCATTACAATATCTATTCCTTTCGTCGTTTTAGTCCTTGTAGAAATATCTTCCGTTTGTGGCCTTGCCATAGCTACGATTATTGCACTTAACGCAAGCAGCCTAAGAATAAAGAGTATGGGTTTGAGTTTGGGCAAAAAACTTTGGTGCCCAAATCCCTTTAAACTGGAGATACGTACCGATGCAGTTTCTTCCTTCTGTTTAAAAATATACCATAGTATGGCTAATGGCAGTAAAAGAAAAAGCCAAAAGAAATCTGGATTTGCGAATGTTATATTCTCTAACATCTAAATTTCCGTTTTTACCTCAACAGTGGTTAATACTCTATCTACAATTTCTTGTGCGTAAGGGTCGTCATCTAACCAGGTTAAGATGACATACTGCTGAAACCCTTTGCCTCCAAAGAGTAATACCGTATATTTTCCTTTTATAAGTTCCTTTGATTCAGGTACGGCAAATTTACCGCTGCCGTATACTTTTAATCCTTTAACGCCGCTAATGGTGTTGAATTCCTCTTGTTTTGTAATGATGTTTTTTGCTCCTTGCCCCTCAAAATTTTTAATGATCTGTTCAATCGTTTGATTAAAATCGGGCTCTACTTCTTGGTTTAGTGTAATAGATGTAGTTGCTATTGTAAAAAGACCTACGGCACTTCTGTAGCCGAACGCCTGCATCTCATTAATAGTTGCCTTTACCTCTGGGGGCAGTTTAATCTCTTGTCTAAGAAGTACCTTTGGTGTTTCTAGAATAATAGGTGGGAAGCCGTAGTTACTGGAAACCCAATTGCCCTCCAATAACTCCATTGTAGGGTGGCCTATTACGGAATCTTTCAGGTAGGTAAAACCATACTTAAATCCTGCAATGGTTATTCCTATTATTACTAAAGCCCCAATTGATGCCAATCCTAATACAAGTTTTTTCTTTTGATTTTTACGTTCCAGTTCTTCCTGATATTCGGCTAATTGCATCAACTCTTCCTCGGTGGGCTCAGGAATAGCTTCATGTGTTTTTTCCACAATTTCTGTTACAATTTTCCGATCTTGTTCGGCAACCGACATAGAAGGTTTAGACTTTGCGAATTTCACTAAATCTGCCGTATATAAGATATTCTTAAATTGGTCAATGGTGTCTTTTTCCAACTCTAATTCACCAGAATCACTTAACAGTTCAAGCTTCTCTATCAGCTGTCCAGTAGTGCTTTCCATTGCAGATATTTTGGCATCCTCTTCCAGATAAGAGCGCACTATATCAGTGAGCTCGGAGTAGTACTCTTTAAACTCATCCTGGATTAGATACTTTGAATTTTCCAATCGTTTTAATTCTAAAAGCGCACGGTCGTATGGTGGTAGCAAGGCTACTTTTTCCTCCTCGGTCAATGGTTTTTTTCTAATGACGAACCAATAAAAGAGGCCGCCTAAGATGGCAAGTATTAAAACACTGCCTATAAGATACTTCCACCAGTCGGGATTAGTTTTGTCAACAGCAATTAAAGGTTTGATATCGTACATCTTCTGCGCCAAAGTGTCTACAGGGATAGTTTCTACGTTAATTTGAAGCGAATCTGTAAAGTACCCTATTCCGTTAATTTCGATACGCTGCGTAGGTAGTTTGTACGAGCCTGAATCGAATTGCGTAAGCGCATATATTTTTTGTAAAGTGATCCTGTCCTTTTTTCTTGTCGTATCTGCGGCAAAGGCTTCTACAGTTTCCAAAGGAGAAAACGTTTGCCCTTCTGGAAAAATCACTTGGTCTGTAGAATCTATTTCAACAGAGACCTTCCATTGTATCTGTTCACCAATTCTAATATAGGTTGTGTCAACTTGAGTGTTAATTATTGGTTTGGATTGAGAAATTCCTTGAAAACACGTCAACAGTAAAAACACAAGGAAACCACCTTGAAGTTTGGCGGTAGTCTTTAAATAGCCAAAGTCAAGTGGCCATGCATGTGTGTTATTGTTGCTCTCTCGCATCATCACCTTCTTTTAAAATAACCCAATAGTTTTTTAACGTAACTTTCGTCTACCCGACAATCTAACACACCACAGCCAGATTTTTTGAAGGTCTCCTTAAAATAGGTGAGCCTTTCCCTATGAAATTGTGCATAGGCATTACGCACTTTTTTAGAGCCGGTATGTACCAATTGTAGATCACCTGTTTCCGCATCCATCATTTGCACCATTCCTAAATTTGGAATACTTTCCTCTCTCTCGTCGTATACGCGTATTCCAGTAACATCATGCTTGTTTCCGGTTATTTTCAAACTACGTTCATAATCATCAGCTATAAAATCGGAAAGCACAAAAACAATCGCCTTTTTCTTCATTACATTGGTTAGATACTTTAAGGCTTGGGCGATATCTGTCTTATTACTCTTTGGTTTAAATTCTAATAATTCGCGAATAATACGCAGCACATGTGTTTTTCCTTTTTTCGGCGGAATAAATAGCTCTACTTGATCGGAAAATAAAATAAGACCAACTTTGTCATTATTCTGTAAAGCACTAAAGGCCAATGTAGCTGAAATTTCAGTTACTATTTCATTTTTAAATTGACTGGTAGTTCCAAAAAGTTCCGATCCACTGATATCTACTACGAGCATCATAGTAAGTTCGCGTTCCTCTTCAAAAATTTTAACGTAAGGCTCGTTGTATCGTGCAGTAACGTTCCAGTCTATACTCCTAACATCATCACCAAACTGGTACTGGCGAACCTCGCTAAAGGTCATACCTCTTCCTTTGAACGTAGAGTGATATTCCCCACCAAAAATATGGTCGGAAAGACGTCTCGTCTTTATCTCTATCTTACGTACTTTTTTGAGTAATTCCTTAGTATCCATTTTTATTGGTAAACAGTTTTTAGTGTTCAGTTATCGGTGAAAGGCCAAACTCTGTTAACTTTTGTGAAGTATTGACCTTTCACTGCGCACTTCTTACTGCCTTTATGGTACTTCAATCTCGTTTACAATTTTGTTGATGATTTCTACCGAGGTAATATTTTCTGCTTCTGCCTCATATGTAATACCAACTCTATGCCTAAGAACATCGTGGACCACGGCCCTGACATCTTCGGGAACCACATAGCCTCGTCGTTTGATAAATGCATAGCATTTGGCAGCATTTCCAAGGTTAATACTTCCCCTTGGAGAAGCGCCAAAACTAATTAGTGGCTTTAAGTTTTCTAAGTTATATTTTTCGGGATATCTAGTAGCGAAAACGATATCCAAGATGTATTTTTCAATTTTTTCATCCATATAAACCTCTCTAACCGCTTGTTGAGCGCTTAGAATTTGTTTGATGGACACTACTGGATTAACGGTTTCATATTTCCCAAGAAGATTTTGACGCATGACCATTTGCTCTTCGTTCATTTTGGGGTAATCTATTACCGTTTTGAGCATAAAACGATCAACTTGAGCTTCAGGTAAGGGATACGTTCCTTCTTGTTCTACGGGGTTTTGTGTGGCCATTACCAAGAAAGGCTTATCAAGGATAAAGGTTTCATCGCCAATGGTGACCTGCTTCTCCTGCATGGCCTCCAATAATGCGGATTGTACTTTTGCTGGGGCACGGTTGATTTCATCGGCTAATACAAAATTTGCAAAAATGGGCCCTTTTTTAATGGAGAAATCATTTTCTTTCATATTGTATATCATCGTCCCCACAACATCAGCTGGTAAAAGATCTGGTGTGAACTGTATCCTACTAAAACTACCCTTAACAGCTTTAGAAAGTGTATTGATCGCTAAGGTTTTTGCTAAACCAGGAACACCCTCCAGTAAAATATGTCCTTGGCCCAAAAGTCCTATAAGTAATCTTTCAATCATGTGTTTTTGACCTACGATTACTTTGTTCATTTCAGTAACAAGTAAATCTATAAAAGCACTTTCTTGAGCTATTTTTTCATTTACGGCACTAATATCCACTGGTGTATTTTCTTCCATTTATCAACGTGTATTTTTTGGTAATGATAGGTTATTATTTTAACAGTTGTGCAAATTGAAAATTTATTCACTGAGTAGCTGTTAATGATTGGTTAAAAAATGCGAAAAGCCCTTATTTTTATGAAGTATTTAAGGGATTTCTTTCTAAATTCACTCGCCTGTTACGACTCATGCAGGGTAATTTGGAAAGCTAGGACAAGATTACGGGTGTGAATTGAAAATATGATAACTACAATCGAATTATTTTATAAATGACAAATACCACTAATTATTCTAAAATAATTGCCGGAACCATGACGTGGGGCGTTTGGGGAAAACAACTATCAAAACAGCAAATGGTGCGATTGATGGAACACTGTTTGGAGCTCAATATTAGTACGTTTGACCATGCTGATATTTATGGGGATTATAAAAACGAAGAGCAGTTTGGAGCCGCATTTTCAAGTAGTCATATCAAACGCGAAAACATACAGTTGATTAGTAAATGTGGGATTCAACTGAACGGAAAAAGTAGGAACAATATAGTAGCACATTATAATTATACTAAGGATTATATTGTCTGGTCTGCCGAACGCTCGTTGAAATCCTTGCGTACAGAGTATTTAGACATGCTTTTACTACATAGACCCAGTCCTTTAATGCATCCGGAGGATATTGCCGAAGCAATTACACAATTAAAAAAGGAAGGCAAAATTCGACAGTTTGGAGTTTCTAATTTTACTTCCTCGCAAATTGCGTTATTAGAAACGGTACTTCCTGTAGAAGGAAACCAGATAGAATTTTCGCTTACGGCAAATGATGTCATGAACGATGGCACCTTAGATGATTGTAGGATTAACCATAGATTTGCTATGTCATGGAGTCCATTAGGATGTTATTTCAAGGAAAATTCTCCACAAACCAAACGAGTAAAACAAGTATTAAATAATCTTTGTAAAAAATATACAGCTACGGAAGACCAGTTGTTATTGAGTTGGGTGCTAAAACATCCAGCAGCTGTCTATCCTGTAGTAGGGACAACGAATTTTGATCGACTAGGTTTGGCAATAAAAGCAGTAGAAATTGAAATGGAACTTGAAGATTGGTTTGTACTTTTAGAGGCGTCAAATGGTCATCAAGTAGCATAAAAATAAAAATATGAATAAAACGGTATTTATAACGGGAGCAACCAGCGGAATTGGAAAAGCAACTGCCGAACTTTTAGCAAAACACGGATATCCTTTAGTTCTTTGTGGAAGAAGACAAGAGCGATTGGACCAATTGAAACAGGAGTTAAGTAGTCAAACTAAGGTGCATCTGCTCAATTTTGACGTTAGGGACAAGGATGCGGTGCTAAGTGCTATTGCTTCGCTTCCCGAAGGGTTTTCGGATATTTCTATTTTGGTCAACAATGCTGGCAATGCTCATGGTATGGATACCATCCAAGAAGGTAATTTAGAGGACTGGGATGCCATGTTGGATATTAATGTAAAAGGGTTGTTGTATGTGTCCAAAGCTATTTTGCCTATTATGATTTCCAATAAAGAAGGACATATTATCAACATAGGCTCTACCGCTGGCAAGGAAGTGTATCCTAAAGGAAATGTGTATTGCGCTAGTAAGCATGCGGTAGATGCTATAAATCAAGGAATGCGAATGGATTTGAACCAACATGGTATCCGGGTTGGAGCCGTTAATCCAGGACTTGTAGAAACCGAATTTAGTAACGTTCGTTTTAAAGGTGATGAACAACGTGCCGAAAACGTTTATAAAGGATATGAGGCATTAAAGCCTGAGGATATTGCAGATATTATCTACTTTATGGTCACACGGCCATATTATGTCAATATTGCAGATCTTGTGGTAATGCCTACGGCACAGGCATCATCGACCTTAATCAATAAAAATTTATGATTAACAAACGCTTATTAGTCAAAAACTTACTCGCCCATAACGACGAGAATAGTTTCTACGATAAAAAGCGTTTCATAGCTATTAATCACAAAGAAGGAAAAGCAAAGTTTTTAAAACATGTGTGTGCCCTGGCAAACAGTAATCCCAAGAATAGTTCTTTTATCGTAATAGGTGTTGAGGATGAAGACAATAAAATCGTTGGAGTAGATTTTTTTGACGACAGTAAAATCCAAAACCTGGTAAACGCGTATTTAGATAATCCTCCAATAATTGCTTATGAAAACATTCCTTTTCCTCATTTGGATGAAGGAAAGGTAGTAGGCTTGGTTTCCATTAAATCTAGCGGAAAGGTTTGTTCTTTGCGTAAGAATATCTGGAAATATTATGGAGGTTCCGTATTTTTCAGAGAAGGGAGTATAAGTATGCCAAAAGTATATGATATTGAGCTGAAGGATGTAAATTCTACATCGGTTTCAACTATTGAGCAACACGCCCGCAATAATATAGAGTTGACCTTAGACGG
>CBDUKC010000046.1:0-15162 GCA_965367705.1 uncultured Maribacter sp.
TGGGTCAATAATTGAAAACTTTTTTCATGTGCCCTATAATCCGGAAAATTCAAGAGGGCATCGGCATTCATAACTCCCACTAGGCTTACGTTCCTAAAATCCAGTCCCTTGGTAAGCATTTGAGTTCCAATAAGAATATCTAGTTCTTGTTGTTCAAAACGGGTAATAATTTTTTCATAGGCATGTTTTCCTCGTGTGGTATCCAAATCCATACGATCAACTTTAGCATCAGGAAATAATTTGATTACCTCTTGTTCTATCTGCTGTGTACCAAAGCCTTTGGTGTCTAGGTCGGAACTACCGCATGCCAGACAGCTTTCTGGCAATGCGGAATGATGCCCGCAGTAATGACATCGCAACTGCTTCCTAAACTGATGATAGGTAAGGCTTACATCACAATTGGGGCATTGTGGTGTATGACCACAGGTTAAACATTCCAGTATTGGAGCATAGCCCCTTCTATTCTGAAATAAGATAATTTGCTCTCCGGCTTCTAAGGCCTCTGTCATCTCCTCAAGCAAACGTTCGGAAAAATGACCCTTCATCCGTTTCTTTCTATGTGCTTCCTTTATATCTACCAATTCCATATCGGGCATGAGCACATTACCATATCTTCTATTTATTTCTGCATATCCATATTTACCGGTTTTTACATTATGATAACTTTCAACACTGGGTGTTGCGGAACCTAGTAAAATATGCGCTCCATGGAGATTTCCAAGAACTATGGCAGCATCCCTTGCGTGATATCTCGGGGCAGGATCAAATTGCTTGAAGGAACTCTCGTGTTCCTCATCTACCAATAACAATCCCAAATCCGAAAAAGGCAGGAACATGGCAGATCTTGCTCCAATAACGATGTGTGCCTTTGTTTTAGCGGATAACACGTTGTTCCACACCTCTACCCGTTCCTGAACGTTGTATTTGGAGTGATAAATGGCAATTTCAGCTCCAAAATACTCTTGTAATCTGCTAATAAGCTGTGTGGTGAGGGCTATTTCCGGTAATAAATATAGTACCTGTTTTCCCTGCTCAAGGCAAGCCTCTATCAACTTTACATAGACCTCCGTTTTACCTGAAGACGTTACCCCCTTAAGTAAGGTTACCTTACCCTCATCAAAGGAAGAACGTATGTCGACAAGGGCTTTTTCTTGGTATTCGTTCAACTCCTTTGCGTCGGACACCTCTTGGGCCCCGTCAAAATCCACACGATCTACTCGTATACTGTACTCCTCTAATATTCCCTTCTCTACCAACGCTTTGATAACCGTCTTTGAACTATTACTAGATCGCTCCAACTCCGAAGTAACAATAGGCTTTTTACTTATTGCCTGCAATTGGAACAAGGATAATACAACCTGACTCTGTTTAGGCGCCCTTGTCAGGGATTCCAATAGTATTTCTAGGGCCTCGTCAGACGAATACAAGGCTCCTAAACGAACATATTTGACTAGTTTGGGCTTATATTGCTCAAATACTTCTTCCTTAAGCTTGATTACATTTTTTTTTAGTAACCGGTTTAAGATAGGTAGTACGTTCTTCCGATCTACAATGGCTGCTACTTCGTGTACCTTTAATACAGATTGATGCTGCAAGGCTTCGAATACCAAAAATTCATCATCCTTTAAATCTTGCTCGTCTACACTAGTCTCCATATTTCGTAAGACTAAAGTTTCACTTTCCAACAAAAAGGCTCCAGGCAAAGCACTTCGCACAACTTCGCCCAACGTACACATGTAGTAATCAGCTATCCATTGCCAATGCTTTAATTGAATTTGGGTAACAATGGGTGTATCGTCAAGTATTTGATGTATTTCTTTGGCCTCGTATACCTCTGGCGCCATTGTATGAACGGTAAGCACTATACCCGTATAAATCTTGGATTTACCGAACGGAACCGAAACCCGCATACCCGGTTGAAGTATTTGCGCCTCTTGAGCTGAAACACTATACGTAAAATGCCTCTCTAAAGGAATAGGTAAAACTACGTTTATAAAATGTGCCATACTAGTTGTCTTGCACCCGGAGCCATGTTTGTGTACGATAGATAAAGGCAAGATAGCCCCTAACCTTTAGCTCGTCAGAATTTTCAGGATTCAACCATATTTTGCAACGGAACGTCATTGCCTGTTCTGGATCGAACAAACGTTTTCCTTTCCATTCGCCATCTTCATGCTTTTCGGCTGCCGTAATAATCTCCAAACCAACGACCGGTTTGTCCTTCAACTCATCCTCACATTTTGTACATACGGAATCCTCCTTTCCAGGTTCTAAGATTTCCTCTACATATCCATACATTAACCCGTCTTTCTCATAAATATTGATAATACCTTTTGGATTTCCAGTTCGGTCATCTATAGTTTTCCATTTACCAAAGACAGACTGGCCAGAGAGCAGATGACCAAAACAAACAAGACAAACAAGTACTAAAGCTTTCGGGGGATATATCATTCTTCTTTTTTAGTAATTTTTCTTAACGAATTTAGTGAAGCGTTCAATTCAAAACCAAGTAACAAAATATTAGAATTAAGCCAAATATAGACCATCAAAATCAATAGACCTCCTAGGGCTCCATACAACTCATTATACCGTGCGAATTTATCAACATAAACTCCAAATAGATATGAAGTTACTACAAAAAGTATCGTAGTCATTAAGGCACCAACAGAAAAGAAACGGGCCTGTTTCCCTTCTCTTGTTCCAAAATAGTACAGCGTAGCGGTCGTAAAATAAGAGAGTATTACGAAAAACAGTACTTTGGCTACCTGAACTCCCGTTCTATCGCCATCTTCCATGACATAACCTCCTAGTCTTGCTTGAAACTCGTCTAAGTACACCAATACATAAACTTCAAAATAAATGAACATGACGAAACCGAGAATAATCAAGATTGCTAAAATTAATCCAACCATAAGGGCAAAAAGATACTGTCTAAAAAAATTGCGGGTCAGTTCTATATGGTACGAGGTCTCAAAACCGCCAAAAATGGCATTTACCCCGTTGGCTACTAAAAATATGGATAGGATAAAAGCCGAAGATAATAGTCCGCCTCGCTTTTGGTCTTTTATCTGTTGGAATACCTCACCAAAATATTCACCCGTAGCAGTGGGCAAGAAGGATTCTAAGAATAACTGAAACTGTCCTTCAAAATCCGCATTTTGAATACTTACATACTCAAACAAATACGGCACCAACGTAACCATAAAAATCAATAAGGGAAAAAGGGCCATAAATAAGCTGAAGGCTATTGCACTTGCCCTGGTGGAGAGTGTTCCTTGAAGAATACCGACAACGTACATTTCTAAAAGATCATAAATAGAAAGCCCCTTAAAACCGGGTAACCTAATTTCCTTAAGTAACCGGACAAACCAGTTAACAATAGGTATTTTATCTAAACGTGCTTCTATCTCCAACGACATTTATACGGCTTTTAGGCTTAGGTCTAGATTATAGACCGAGTGTGTTAGGGCGCCTGAAGAAATATAATCTACCCCGCATTCCGCATACTGGCGTATAGTATCTTCATTAATTCCTCCAGAAGATTCTGTTAAACAGGTATTTCCTATCAAGCGAACCGCTTCTCTTGTATCTTCGTAATTAAAATTATCAATAAGAATACGATATACACCCGTGGTTTTAAGAATTTCCTTTATTTCTGCCAAGCTTCTGGCTTCGACGATAATCTTTAAATCTCTATTGGTTTCTTTTAAATAGTTTTTAGTCTTTTCTATGGCCTTGGTTATACCACCCGCAAAATCTATGTGATTGTCCTTAAGCATAATCATATCATAAAGTGCAAATCTGTGGTTTTCACCTCCGCCAATTTTTACAGCCCATTTTTCTAAGGCTCTTATGCCAGGTGTTGTTTTTCTTGTATCTAAAATTTTAGTGCCTGTACCTTCCAATAAGCCAACAAAAAAATTGGTCTTGGTGGCGATTGCGCTCATGCGCTGCATAGCATTGAGCACCAACCGCTCTGCCTTTAATATACTTTGCGAACTACCGGATACGTAAAATGCGACATCACCATATTTGACGGTACTCCCATCTTCAATAAGGGTTTCAACCTCTAGGTTTTTATCTACAAAGGCAAAAACAGCCTTTGCAAATTCAACCCCTGCGAGAATTCCTTCATCCTTAACCAACAGCTTTGCCTTTCCGTTAGCTTCCCTAGGAATACAAGCCAGTGAGCTATGATCACCATCACCCACATCTTCGCGGATAGCATTACTGATAATCCCTTTTATTTCTTCCTTAAATTGCGCTTCTGAAATCATATTATTCTATTGCCTTCTGCTAAAATACGAATCCATTTTGGGAATTTGATTTACTTTTGAAAACGCAGTATGCGCATTTGATAAAATAACAAGAGTACCATCCAAGGTAAACAAATGAATAACAAATCTTTAGGTGGTTTATTACATATAAAACATGACGATAAAACTATTAGCCATTGGCAAAACGGATAGTACAGAACTACAACAGCTTATAAGCATGTATGAAAAACGATTAGGACACTACGTTAACTTCAATCTAGAGCTTATCCCAGATTTAAAAAAGACCAAAAATCTATCAGAACAGAAACAAAAGGAAAAAGAGGGCGAACTTATCCTAAAACAACTTGCACCTACAGACGTGCTTGTTTTATTGGATGAAAGCGGGAAACAGTTTAGCTCTGTTGAATTCTCCTCTTACCTACAAAAGAAAATGAACTCGGGAATTAAGCAACTGGTGTTTGTCATAGGAGGCCCATATGGTTTTAGTGATATGATATACAAGACGGCATCGGGTAAGATAAGTTTATCAAAAATGACGTTCTCGCATCAAATGGTGCGTCTGTTCGTAGTGGAGCAAGTTTATAGAGCTTTTACCATTCTAAAAAACGAACCCTATCACCACCAATAAATTGCAAAAGAGCTTTTTGGATGTGTAAGTACAGAAAGTCGCCTAGCGTAAACAGACCTAAACAGCAACAGAAACAAATCGAATATTCAGTCTAATAAAGCACTCTGAATTTTATGGTATTCTCTACTTTTTTAAGTGCTTTTATAACGTCTTTGTTGTATTCCTTGTCCAAATCCGTAATAACGTAACCGACGTCACTATCCGTTGATAAATACTGACTGGAGATGTTAAGCTCGTATTCTGCCAAAACCTTATTTATTTTGGCCATGATGCCAGGCATGTTCTTGTGTATGTGTAAAAAACGATGCGACTTATTCTGCTTTGGAAGCCTAATATTAGGGAAGTTTACGGCATCCACCGTATTTCCGGAATTGATGTAATCCATTATTTTATTTGGGACAAAGTCGGCGATATCTCGCTGTGCCTCTTCGGTACTTCCACCCACATGAGGTGTTAGTATTACATTAGGCAACCCCTGTAGTTTGGTTTTAAAATCCCCATTACTTCTTGGCTCTTCTGGATATACGTCTATTGCCGCACCTGCTAGCTGTCCGCTCTTTAAAGCTTCCGCAAGGGCGTCTATATCTACAACAAAGCCTCTGGAAAGGTTTACCAGCATAGCGCCCTTTTTCATTTGGTTGATTTCTCGCTCTCCAATAAAATTTTTGTTGGCAGGATTATCATCTATATGTAAGGTCACCACATCGGAAATATTTAATAGGTCCTCTAGGGTATTACACTTTTTAGCATTACCGAGCGCCAAACTATCCTCTACATCGTAATAATAAACGCGCATACCAATTGCTTCCGCTAGCACCGATAATTGCTTCCCAATATTACCATACCCTACAATCCCTAAATTCTTGCCACGAACCTCTCTTGAACCGGCGGCGGTTTTTTGCCACTGCCCACTATGTAGTTCCGAACTTCTTGCAAATACACTACGCATTAGCATTATAATCTCACCAATAGCCAATTCCACCACGGACCGCGTATTGCTATACGGAGCGTTAAATACAACTATTCCTTTTTTCTTGGCATATTCCAATTCTATTTGGGTAGTACCGATACAAAACGCACCAACAACAAGTAATTTATCGGCTGCATCCAAAACTTTTTGACTTACATGCGTCTTTGAGCGGATGCCCAATACATGAACACCTTTTATTTTTTCAATAAGTTCCTCTTCCGGTAAACTATGCTTGACCAATTCTACGGAGAACCCATCTTCGGACAGGTTTTCAAATGCAGCGGTGTGTACATTTTCTAATAAAAGGACTTTGATTCTGTTCTTGGGGTAAGAAATATTTCTTGGCAAATCGTTGAGGTATAAAAATTCATCTAAATTAGGGGTAATATGATCCGCGTTGTCTGCGGCCTTGTCCCTATGTACATTTTCCGTGTAGGCAAAAAACTTGTCTGCAATTCCTGCCTCTCGCATGACATAATCGCTATAACCGTCGCCTATAACCTGAACCTCTCCTTCAAGGTTCATATCTTTAAGACATTGTATTTTGCCGTTATGTTGGGAAAGTACATTGTCTTCATCAAAACCTACAATATTACCTGCATCATCAAACTTAAAGGTATTGGCATACACACGGTCTGACGGTATATTGTATTCTTTAACTATGGGATCTATAAACTCCTTGAAACCACAGGAGATAACGTAAATATCATCTGCATATTTTTCAAAAAAATCTTTGTTTGAGGCTATAGATTTTGAAATTTTTTGTCTCAACTCGTTTACCAAGTGCTCCAAGTCGTTCTTATGGGCATTCAGCAACTTAATTCTACTTTCCAAAGACTCGGTAAACGAAATATCTCCATCGATACCAAGGTTCGTTATTTTTTGGATTTCGGCTATAATTTCGTCCTTATTCGATTTTCCCTGTAAGGTAAGCTCGGCCAAAACATCAAGAGCCTCTACCCTAGTTAAGGTGCTATCAAAATCAAAAACATATTTTCTTCCCGTTGCTATCATTATGCTATCAAAACCTAGTTATCAAAAAACGTGTATGCAGTTGCACGCATGTTTACATCACAATTTTGTCCAAAAGTAAAAATTATATCCCGCTGACCGCGTCTTAAACGAGAAATAAAACAAAAAGTAATATGTTTAATTAGAATTCAAAAAAAATAGGGGAATTGTTTGCATAATCCTCATAAAATCAACCAATTGATTGTGTATGATTTAAATACCATAAGCCTGCGAGTATAGCTAGACCAAAGCTAACAAGCGTACCAATTAATATGTACTCGGTGAGTTTCCTACTATTACTTTCCTTTAAATCATTAAAACGAAATACCGATTTTGCTGTTATCAATAGTCCAATCGCATCCCAGCGACCTATCAAAATAAATACCAGCACAAACAAACGCTCAATTATCCCAATATACTTACCCGCATTAGGTAATGATTTATGGTCTGTGTTTATTTGGTCTGACATAGGTTCAAGCAGCTTACCCATAATTATGGCAGATGGAAACGTTACAAATACTACGGCTAAGACCAAGGGCCAGTTTAAATTTTCAAAGAGCAATATAAAATGAGTTGGTAGTTCCGCATAATAAGAACACAAGTAAAGCACTACCACATGCAAAAACTGATCTATAAAAAAAGGAATGGTTTTGTTTTTAAACCAAGGATCTGAATACAGTTTAGCTAAATCGATCAAAAGGTGTGATAGGGTTAAAATTACGGCTATTTTCCAAAGACTTAGATTCCATAAAACCAATAGGTACAGTGCAAAGTGAACAAACACATGAAGGTATAAGTATTTAGATTTTGCCTTATTAGCTTCTTTATGAAGTACCCATTTCAAGGGTTGTAACATAAAATCTCCAATCAGATGAGCTATCAATAATTTTACAAAAAGTACCATAGGCTACACTTCTCTGATTATATTTTTATAATACGCTAAAAGGTCCAAAATAAGGTCTAAGCGTGCTCTCTTTATTCGTTGGCTGACCGCAGACTGTTTTATACCTAATTTTTTAGCAATTTCTTTTTGGGAAGCTTCTGGGTGGTCCAATACCATTAGGGTGATTTCTGCCGAAACCACACTCCAGCTATCCATAAAATCCAAGGCCAAGCGCAACATAAGATTTAAGGTAAGGTCATGCGGTTCACTCCCCGTAGCGATGCTCAAATTAACCTTGCTCTCCTTTAGAGATTCAAATTTACGACCAGAGCGTTGGTGTGCAGAACCATTAGATTCACTAACGCCAGTTCCTTTGTACGTTTCCAAGCCTATTCCTATGCCCATTCTCACATCCAAGCCTTTTACCGATTTTAATAAAGCCTTTATTTGGATTGCTGATAATAAGGCATTTTCGCTAGTTACCTTCAACTGAAACTCATCGCCTCGATATATTTCCCACTGCATGGGGGTAGGTCCAAAACGATTAAAGTAATTCTTTAAATTCCCTATCCATTCTGAGGAGGGGTGACTTTCAGAATTAATGATATCTCCTGTAATAATTGCTATCATAATAATTAACTATTATGCTAATATATTAAAAAATAAGCCAAATAAGTAATATTTAAAGATATAAGCGTAGAAATCAATACACCTACATCCTAAAACCATCTTCTGGTCTTAGCAAGATACTCCTTATACTTTTTACCAAATTTAGCCAATAAGATATGCTCCTCGGGAACTATTTGAAAACGATTCATATAGCTTACAAACCCTGCAGCGATAAGGGTATTAAAAGCATTACCCAAAATAAGTCCTAAAGCCAAAAGAAGCATCAACATCGAAAAATACATAGGATTTCTAGAGAGCCGATAGATACCATTCGTAATCAAAACGGATGCTCTATCCGGCTTGCCGGGATGTACGCTAGTTTTTTTTCTAACAAAGGGTATGAGGCTAACCAAACCCACGATAACCGCTAAACCCAATAGTACTTTAGCTAAAACCCGCCTTCCAAAGAACTCAAAAACTCCAAAGGGTAGTAGACTACTTAATACGTACATACCCAAAGCAAAAATCAAAAAAACAATCACGGGGGGTACTTTTAACTCCATGCTATAAAATTACTATTTTTGAACATGATAAGTCCAGATATCTATCTCTAAATTATTTTCAATGAAGTTAGTGTTCGCAACCCACAATCAAAACAAGTTAAAAGAAATACAAGCAATAGTCCCTGCAGGCATAACGCTGGTTTCGTTAAAGGATATAGGTTGTTCTGAGCCAATCCCAGAAACTAAACTTACCCTACAAGGGAATGCAAAATTGAAAGCTGACCATATTACCGAACACTATAATTTACCCTGTTTTGCAGACGATACAGGCCTTATGGTGAACACACTTAACGGTGAACCAGGTGTATTCTCTGCTAGGTATGCTGGCGAGCAAAATGATGCCAATGCCAATATGGATAAGTTAATCCGAAATCTTAAAGACAAAGAAGATAGGTCAGCGAGCTTTAAAACGGTAATTGCACTAAACCTAAATCATGAAACCATTTTCTTTGAAGGGGAGGTTAAGGGCAGTATCCTTAAAACGAAACAAGGGCAAAAAGGATTCGGATATGACCCAATATTTAAACCTGATGGATACGAACGTACCTTTGCTCAACTGCCCTTAGAAATAAAGAACAAAATAAGTCATAGAGGAAGAGCATTCTCCAAACTTGTAGCATACTTAAACAAAATACATGTTAACATCCAAGAAAAATAGTGATACGGTAGAAGTATCGGTAGCCTCTGAACGCGCAGAAGCCATTGGCGGTGTTCTTATTGCTTTTTTCGCAGCATTAATGGCTATAGCCCAGATGGTAAACGGCGAACTAGAAGAGGAAATGATGATTGCCCATAATAAGGTGGTCAACTATTCTAGTTGGTATCAATCTAAAAGTATAAAGGAAAGTCTCAAGGAAAGTGAACTAAATTACCTCTCCGCACTTTTGGAGAGTGGCATCGTCCTAGAAGAAAACAAAGCTGTGATTGGTAATAAGATACAAACCGTAAAGCAACAAATAGAAAAATACGCATCGGAAAAAACAGAGATTTTAATAGGTTCCATTCAGGTAGATAAAGCTAATTGGGCTCAAGATCTCGACGGAGAAATGGGAAAAATTACGGGAGTAAAAGAATGGGAAGCATTGACTGAAGAATACGATGTGGCGACCAAAAAGTTTGATTTAGCTATGCTTTTCTTCCAAATAAGTATCGTACTCGGAGCAGTCTGTATCATTATATACGACAACCCAAGACTGCAAAAAACCTTTATTGTACTTATGATTTTATCAGGTATCATAGGAGTTGTCATGTCACTTTACGGGTATAGTTTTGCACCATAAAAAGACTAGTTTTAATAAATTATCCCATCTCATTAATTAACAGTACCTTTGCCGCCAAATTAACGCCGCTGGTATAGCATGTGTTGCGCTGAGTCTAATAGGTTATACGATAATCGCTCTAAACAACATTCTTATTTGCGATTAAGTATAAAATATTATGACAAAGTTTGAAGCACTAGGACTCCAAAAGTCCTTATTAGATGCTGTTGCGGACATGGGTTTTGAAACTCCATCCGAAGTACAGGAAAAAGCTATTCCTATTTTATTGGAAAGCGACACAGATTTGGTCGCTCTAGCGCAGACCGGAACAGGGAAAACCGCCGCATTTGGTTTTCCACTAATTCAGAAAATAGATAGTAATAGCAGAACCACTCAGGGATTAATCCTATCCCCTACCCGTGAACTGTGTTTGCAGATCACCAAAGAAATGCAATCGTATTCCAAATACGAGCGTAATATTAATGTGGTAGCCATTTATGGTGGCGCAAGTATAACCGATCAAGCAAGACAAATAAAGAGAGGTGCGCAAATTATCGTAGCCACTCCGGGTCGTATGAAAGATATGATCAACCGTAGATTGGTAGATATTTCTAAAATAGATTACTGTATTTTAGATGAGGCCGATGAAATGCTTAATATGGGCTTTATGGAAGATATCAAGGATATTCTTTCCAACACCCCTAACGAAAAATCTACTTGGCTATTTTCTGCTACCATGCCTAAAGAGGTATCGGTCATTGCAAAAAAATTCATGCACTCGCCACAAGAGATTACCGTAGGTGCAAAAAATTCAGGTGCTTCTACCGTACAACATGAGTATTACGTTGTTGGAGGAAGAGATCGTTACCCAGCACTTAAAAGATTAGCTGATACAAACCCAAATATTTTCTCCGTAATTTTTTGCCGTACCAAAAGGGATACCCAAAAGGTTGCCGAAAAATTGATAGAAGACGGCTACAACGCAGGTGCCCTTCATGGAGACCTAAGCCAAAACCAACGGGATTTAGTTATGAATTCCTTTCGTAAGAAACAAATTCAGATGTTGGTTGCAACCGATGTTGCGGCTAGAGGTATAGATGTAGATGACATCACACACGTCATAAATTATCAATTACCAGATGAAATAGAAACCTACACCCACCGTAGTGGTAGAACAGGTCGTGCCGGTAAATCCGGTATTTCAATGGTCATCATTACAAAAAGTGAATTACGCAAGATAAAGGCAATAGAGAACAAGATAAATCAACCTTTTATTTCCAAAAAAATTCCTTCAGGAATGGAAATATGTGAAATTCAACTTTATCATTTAGCCAATAAAATAAAGGATACAGAAATTAATCCTGAGGTAGATAGTTTCTTGCCAGCTATTAATGACGTTCTTGAAGGTCTAGACCGTGAGGAATTGATTAAAAAGATAATCTCTGTTGAGTTTACCAGATTCTACAACTATTATAATAAAACAAAGGATTTAAACTCTTCTACAGATAGGGAAGGCAGTCGTGAAAGAGGAGGAGATGTTCCTACAAGTGGCGCGGTTCGTTACTTTGTTAACGTAGGTGAAAAAGATGGCTATGACTGGATGTCTTTAAAAGATTTTATTAGGGATACCGTCGGATTAGGTCAAGACGATATTTTCAAAGTGGATGTAAAAGAGAGTTTTTCTTTTTTTAATACGGACGCTGAAGTAACAGAAAAAATCTTATCGACCTTCACCGAATTCAAAGTAGATGGTAGGTTTGTTAATGTTGAAGTATCCAAAAGCCCAGGTGGTGGCGGAGGTGGTGGTCGCAGAAGCTATGGCGGCGGCGGTAGCTCTTATAAGGGCAAGCGAAAAAGTGGAAAAGACGGTTTTAAAGATCGCAAAAGCGGTGATAGTGACAATAGCCGTGGTAAAAGAAGAGAGCGCAGCGGTTCTTCAAGTCCAAACTCTGGCAAAAGAAGAAGCCAAAAACGAAAAGGTGATTTCTTTTAGTTAATTGTATATTAAAAAATACGCTTCGGCGTATTTTTTTGTTTTGTTTGTAAATTCAAATAAATAAGACAGAATTTATATGGGTAGATTTTTAGTATTTTTTCTTTTTTTAGGAACACTCTCTGCTTTTGCCCAGGAAGGTACCGAGGATAATAGCATAAATGCTATTGTAGTGAATGCCCAAACGGAAGTACGCATGGAAAGTGTTCATGTAGTTAACCTGAACCAAGTAACGGGTACAATTACCAATGAAAAAGGAGAATTTACCATAAGAGCTGCTGTAAACGATACCTTGTACCTCTCTTTTCTAGGTTTTAAACCGCAAAAAATAAGAGTTACCAACGATATGTTCAAGTTTAAGGATACCAAAATTGCACTGACCGAACTCGCATATGCTTTGGAAGAGGTTATCGTTAGACCATATCAACTTACCGGCTATCTAGAAATAGATGTGAAAAACCTTCCTATAAACAACGCGTACCAATACAGCATATCTGGTTTGTCTGTAGCTTATGAAGGAGGTAATAAAAATCCCAGCGCCGTAACCAAGGTGCTTGGAGCAATACTTAATCCTGCTGATCTTCTGCGTAATCTTTTTGGCAAGAAGCCTGCTCAAATGAGGAAATTACGTCAAATGAAGGAAGATGAGGAAATCCGAAACTTATTGGCTTCCAAATTTGATCGCGAAATTTTGACAGAATTTTTACAGCTAGAAAAAGTTGATATTCAAGATATTCTAAATAATTGTAACTATTCCAAATCTTTCATAATTACCGCAAACGACCTACAAATCTTGGATGCGATAAGTAGTTGCTACGAAGAATTCAAAGTGCTTAATAGGAAAAAATAAAATTTTTCGTTTCCATCTGTATTTTATAGCTTTAACGCAAATAGCATGTTTATGAAACGCCTACTTGTTCTGCTTGCCCTAATCTTTGTCGTTACTTCCTGTAAAACAGATAGTAAAAACCCAAAACAAGAACTTGCTGAAATCAAGGAGCCGGTTGCTACGCCAGAAAAAAAGATTCCCTTTGTTTGGGATGGCGCGAACATCTATTTCCTACTAACCGACAGGTTCAACAACGGAAATCTGGATAACGACCTTAACTTCGACCGGAGCAATCCAACAGGTAAACTCAGAGGCTTCATGGGAGGCGATATTCAAGGAATTACAAAAAAAATTCAAGAAGGTTATTTTACAGATCTAGGAATTAATGCTATCTGGTTTACGCCCGTGGTAGAACAAATACATGGTGATACCGACGAAGCTACGGGAAACACTTATGGTTATCATGGATATTGGGCCAAGGATTGGACAGCAATAGATCCAAATTTTGGTACTAAAAAAGATTTAGGCACCTTGATAAAAACAGCACATAAAAATGGTATTCGGGTGTTGTTGGACGTCGTATTGAATCATATCGGCCCAGTAACGGACAAAGATTCCGTTTGGCCGAAAGATTGGGTCATAACAGATCCCACGTGTGAATTCACAACCTACGAGAACACTACGAATTGTACCCTAGTAGATAACCTACCTGATATCCAAACTGCTTCAAACGAACCCGTAGAACTCCCTGACGCCCTCTTGGCAAAATGGAAAAAGGAAGGAAGATTAAGTGCTGAACTAGACGAACTTCAATTATTTTTCGAAAGAACCGGGTATCCCAGGGCACCGCGGTTTTATATTATTAAATGGCTAACGGATTATGTAAACGAGTTTGGTGTTGACGGATTTAGGGTAGATACCGTTAAGCACGTTAACGAAAATGCATGGACAGAATTATATAAGGAAGCATCTTACGCCTTTGAGATATGGAAGAAAAAAAATCCCACCGATGTGCTGGATGAGAATCCCTTCTATATGGTTGGCGAAGTATATAACTACGGAATCTCTGGTGGTAGGGAATTTGATTTTGGCGATAAAAAAGTAGATTTCTTTGACCATGGTTTCCATAGCCTTATCAATTTTGAACTAAAGAACGATGCCTTAAAGCGTTATGAGGACATATTTGTAAAATATAGCAAGCTGCTTCACACCAAATTAAAGAATAAGGGCACCGTGAACTACCTGACTTCTCATGACGACGGTCAACCTTTTGACCAAGAACGTAAAGATCCAATAAGAGCCGCAAATGTACTTTTATTAACTCCAGGTACCTCACAGGTGTATTATGGTGATGAAACTGCTAGGAGCCTTGTAATTGATAGTACGCAAGGTGATGCAACGCTAAGATCTTTTATGAACTGGAATGAATTGGACAGTTTACCAAAAACAAAAAGCACCTTGGCCCATTGGCAAAAACTAGGTAGGTTTAGGAACAACCATCCAGCTGTAGGTGCAGGGAAACACGAAAAACTATCAACAAAGCCCTATGTTTTTAGCAGAACCTACATTAACGGTGATTTTAAAGATAAAATAGTGGTAGGTTTAGATTTGCCCAAAGGTAAAAAAACCTTAAGTGTAAAAGGGTTTTTTGGAGATGGCACCACACTTTACGATACATATTCGAAAACAGAGGTTTTAGTAAACAAAGGGAAAGTAATCTTAGAAAATGATTTTGATATTGCGCTTTTAGAGCTAAAGGATTAATATGTTCTAGGTACGTGCTGCCCGATTAAGATTCTGTTCAATCAAAGGAACGAAGCCCTATACGATTGCCCTCGGTATCTTTTATCAAAGCCATAAAACCTTGCCCTGGTGCTATCTCCGTTTTGGGTTGTATAATACTACCGCCCGCCTTTTCAACTTTTTGCAATACGGAAGTTATATATGTTGGTGAGAAATATAGCAAAGCACCATGCGTCACACTAGGAATATAGACCTTATGCTTCATTAGTGATTCGGATGCTCGAGGTTTTTCAGGTACATTAGGAAACCACCCCATTTGTAAACCACCAAAATCACGAACCATTATGGTAATGTCTAAACTAGTTTCATAAAAAGCTTTTGCCCTTTCCATATCTAA
>CBDUKC010000047.1:0-15134 GCA_965367705.1 uncultured Maribacter sp.
TTAGAAAAATCTCCTGAATTTCTAAACGATTGCACCCTCCATTTCCAAAGTCCTTCCCCAGTTAAAAGCGCATTCTTTCTTGTATTCGCTCCGTACACCGTCAACAAAGGAGATTTCATATCAAGCCCTTTTATCGTAACACCTAATAAGGTTTCATGAGATTGATTAAACGTTAAAGGCCCTGAATTGCTTTCCAAAGGAGGAAAATCGGTGAGGTCAAAATCCGTAATTTCAAACTTTGAAAAACCGTTGTTTAAGGTCCCGAAAATTTCTTGCTGTGGATACCCATTTTCAATTTTAAAATCCGATTGTACCGCATTTAAGAAATTAAAATCCGTATTGATACCTGTGATAATAAACGTATTAGCCCGTTTCTGTGCTATAAAGTCAAAAACCTTTTTAAATCTGGTATTTGGTTGGTAGAGTACAAATAGATCTGCCTTCTCCAAATCTGATAGCTCAGCAGATGATTTCATGAGCATCACCTGTCGTTGCTCATTACTTTCAATACTCTTTTTTAAGGCACCCAAATCTGGGTGAACGATATCCGAAATCAAGGCTATAGTCGTTTTTTCATCTATAACCTCTACCGAAGTTGTTCGAGTATTATTAATCTTGTTGCGCTCCGTCGCAAGTGGTTCAACGCTTATTTTTATGGACTTCACCCCCACAGTATTGGCTGTAATAAGCGTTTTTATACTCGTTAAGTTGTTACGCTTGGATAAGCTAATCGTCTCCTTATATACCGGTGCATCGTTTACCTTTATCTGTACTTTTGCCTTTGTGCTTCCTTGCCCTTGGTAAAGGACATAAGTTTCCAACGGGTATTTATTGTTTAAAAACGCATATTTGTTCGTGTTGATGGGACCAATACTTAAATCCTCGTATTTGGTGGTATCACCTACGGTTATTGCGTAAATGGGAGGGGTATTTTCTTTAGTTGACAAGCTATAATCACGACCAATATTTTGGTTGCCATCAGAAACGAGAACAACAGCAGTAGTTCTTCTGGCATAAACATCGTTTAGCGTAGCTAGCGGTTTTTGTATATTGGTTTGTACATCGTTAAGATCAAGGGTATCTAAAAGTCGCAAGCTTTTACCGAATTGATAGGCGGTTATGTGAAAGCGATCAGCTAGTTCTTTGTTATTTTCAAAAGTTGAACGTATTTGCTTTACTTTTTCTTCGGCCTCCTGTATTGAAGTTGAATTATCTATGAGAAGCGCTAGGTTAGGTTTTTCTAGGCTATAACTTACCTTAGAAAATTTAGGATTTATAAGTAATAGTAAAATTCCAAAAATTCCGATACATCGAAGTACCGAAAGAAGTATACGCAGCTTTCCTTTTTGTTTGCTCCTAAAATAATATTGAAAATATACCACGGCTCCGGATAAAACCGCGGCTAAAATTACCAATACTACCGTGTCTGTTTGCATATACTAGTTCTCTCGCTTCTAAAAATCTTCCACTTCTCTATCCAGTAGTTTTTTACTAACTAGGTAGATCAGCATATAAAAAACACCCATAACATAGTTTCATAGATATTATGGGAATGAGCGCCATGACAGCCTATTTTAATTTAACAGCAGTGCCGTAAGCTAACATTTCGGCAGCACCTTGCATTACTTGGGCTGTTGTGAATCGTACGTTAACAATAGCATGAGCGCCTAAGCGCTCAGCATCATCCAACATACGCTGAATTGCTTGCTCCCTAGATTGTGCCAGTAGCTTCGTGTATTCAGAAATTTCACCTCCCACAATATTCTTTAAACCAGCAAATAGGTCACGTCCTATGTTTCTGGCTCTAACGGTGCTCCCACGAACGGTTCCTAAAGATTCCGTTATTTCTTTACCGGCAATCTGGGCCGTAGTTACATATAGCATAGGTTCTAGTGTATTTATTTATGAAGCTTAGGTTAACATACCACCATCTACATTAAGTACTTGGCCCGTAACATAGGCAGAAAGGTCTGATGCAAAAAATAAACAGGCGTTTGCAATATCTTCAGTAGTACCGCCACGTTTTAATGGAATACCATCTCTCCAACCTTGTACCGTCTTTTCATCTAATTTATCGGTCATTTCTGTCTCAATAAAACCTGGTGCAATTGCGTTACATCGTATATTTCTTGACCCTAGTTCTAAGGCGACCGATTTAGTAAACCCTATCATACCTGCCTTTGAGGCGGCATAATTGGTTTGTCCTGCATTTCCTTTTACCCCTACTACGCTACTCATGTTTATTATGGACCCCTTTCTTTGTTTCAAAAGTGTTCTTTGAACTGCTTTGGTCATGTTAAAAACAGATTTAAGATTGATGTCTATCACCGTATCAAAATCAGCTTCGGACATTCGCATTAAAAGATTATCCTTCGTGATGCCGGCATTGTTTATTAACACGTCTATTACCCCATCAAAGTCCTTTAATACTTCGTTGACCAAGGCATCTGCTTCATCAAAATTTGCAGCATTACTTTTATACGCTTTTGCCTTAACACCTTTGGCGGTAAGTTCTTTTTCTAGCGCCAGAGCCGGAGCTTCACTGGAGCTATAGGTAAAAGCAACGTTAGCACCGTGGTCTGCAAATACTTTAGCGATACCCATTCCTATACCTCGACTCGCACCTGTAATAATTACATTCTTTCCTTCTAGTAGTTTCATACTATATTTTTTTAATCTGTTGGTATTTTAATTCGTATTCTAAGCCCTTAGGATATTATAGTTCCTAAATCCTTAAGGCGTGGTAAACAAAAATCCATCGACTTAAAAGTAAGACCGATGGATTCATTTATCTAATTTGATGTAAAAACTTTTACACAAAAAGTGAATTAAGCCATCACTTCCTTAACCTTAAGGCCTATCTCTGCTGGGGAATCCACCACATGGATACCGCATTCACGCATAATTCTCTTTTTAGCCTGTGCCGTGTCATCGCTTCCGCCTACGATAGCTCCAGCATGTCCCATAGTTCTTCCGGCGGGTGCAGTTTCACCTGCGATAAAACCAACAATAGGTTTTTTACTTCCACTTGCCTTGTACCATTGTGCTGCATCTGCTTCCAATTGTCCGCCAATCTCACCAATCATTACGACACATTCCGTTTCTGGATCGTTTATCAACAATTCAACAGCTTCTTTTGTAGTCGTTCCTATGATTGGGTCACCTCCAATACCAATGGCAGTTGTAATCCCTAAACCTTGGCGAACCACTTGATCTGCAGCCTCGTACGTTAACGTACCTGATTTAGATACAATACCTATGTTTCCTTTTTTGAATACAAAACCTGGCATAATACCAACTTTTGCCTCACCTGGGGTAATTACGCCAGGACAGTTAGGGCCAATAAGCCTGCAATCCATATTCTTTATGTAATTGGATGCCTTTACCATATCGGCTATTGGAATACCCTCTGTAATCGTTATAATCACTTTAATCCCAGCATTAGCAGCTTCCATAATAGCATCTGCAGCAAATGCTGGCGGAACAAATATGATTGTAGTATCTGCACCAACTTTAGCAACTGCTTCGGATACGGTATTAAAAACGGGTTTGCCTAAATGTTCTTGGCCACCTTTACCCGGTGTCACACCACCAACGATATTGGTTCCGTATTCTATCATCTGTTCTGCATGGAAGGTACCTTCACTTCCCGTAAATCCTTGTACAATTATTTTGGAATCTTTGTTAACTAAAACGCTCATACTGCTGTTGATTTTTATTTTTTACAATGACAAAAATATAGGTTTGGCAATGAATACTAAAGTATTCTGCTTCTTATTTATTATCAATCTTTTTAATTAGTTCTGGAATTTTCTTGATGTAGGCCAATTGCTTCAATTTTTCCCTTGACTCCTCTATAGGTGTACCAAAATAGCTCTTACCACCCGCTACTGATTTTGTAACCCCTGTCTGCCCCATAATTACGGCCTTTTTACCAATAGTAATCCCACTATTCGTACCGACTTGCCCCCATAAGGTAACCTCATCCTCTATGATGACACATCCTGCAATGCCTGTTTGGGATGCGATAAGGCATTTCTTTCCAATTACCGTGTCATGACCAACATGCACTTGGTTATCCAACTTGGAACCTTCACCTATTGTTGTCTCCCCGGTAACGCCTTTATCAATGGTACACAAAGCGCCAATATCTACATTATCCTCAATGACTACACGACCACCTGAAAGTAATTTATCAAAACCCTCCGGTCTATTCTTATAGTAAAATGCATCAGCTCCTAAAACAGTACCGGCATGTATGGTCACATTATTTCCCAACACACAATTATCGTAAATACTCACATTGGAATGTATGTAACAATCATTTCCAATACGTACATTATTTCCTATGAACACGTTGGGTTGTATAATTGTATTTCTTCCAATAGTTGCAGAAATAGCAATAGCCCTATTTGAAGCTTCAAAAGGTCTAAAATACCTAGTCAATGTATTAAAATCTCTGAACGGATCTTCAGAAATCAACAAGGCTTTGCCTTCTGGACAATCTACCTTTTTATTGATAAGGATGATCGTAGCCTTTGACTGTAAGGCCTTCTCATAATATTTGGGATGGTCTACGAATACAATATCTCCATGTGTTACCACATGTATCTCATTCATACCCAATACCGGAAAATCATCAGGTCCTACGAATGTGGAACCTATAATTTCAGCTATTTGCTGTAAAGAAAAAGTAGTGGGAAATTTCAATATTATTCTTTTACACGTTCCATGTAAGATCCGTTGGACGTATCTATTTTAATCTTATCACCTTCATTTATGAATAAAGGAACATTTACCTCAGCACCAGTTTCTACCTTGGCAGGCTTCGTTGCATTGGTAGCGGTATTTCCCTTTACCCCAGGCTCGGTATAGGTTATCTCCAACACGACACTCGCTGGCATATCTACAGACAAGGGCAAACTATCTTCAGTATTGAACATAATTTTTACGATTTCACCTTCCTTTAAAAGCCCAGGAGCATCCAATGCGCTTTCCATAAGCGTAATTTGGTTGTAATCATCTGTATTCATGAAATGATAGATATCACCTTCGGCATATAAAAACTGATAACTTCTGGTTTCAACCCGTACATCTTCAATTTTATGACCCGCGGAAAACGTATTGTCCAATACTTTTCCTGAAGACACACTTTTTAATTTAGTGCGCACAAATGCTGGGCCTTTACCAGGTTTAACATGTTGAAAATCGATGATTTTATAAATATCGTTGTTGTATCGGATACAAAGTCCTTTTCTAATATCTGAAGTTGATGCCATATATGTTTTACTTATGGTTTGAAATTATAAATGTTGTGGGTACTTTAAAAAATTTAAAGAAATATATAATTAACTATTGCTAAAATAACCTTTCATAATTCCTCTTTGAGAGTCTCTTATAAACTGCAGGATTTCATCGCGTTCCGGAGTAGCCTCCATTTCGGCCTCAATGATTTGTACAGCTTGGCTATTGTTATAATTTTTCTGATATAGAATTCTATAAATATTTTGTATCTCCCTAATTTTTTCAGAGACAAAACCTCTTCTTCGAAGCCCAACAGAATTTATACCTACATAAGAAAGAGGCTCTCTCGCCGCTTTCACATAGGGTGGAACATCTTTACGAACTAAGGACCCACCCGTTACAAACGCATGTTGCCCTATAGATACAAATTGATGTACCGCTACAAGTCCCGCTAAAATGACATTATCGCCAATGGTTACATGACCTGCCAAGGTTGAGTTGTTAGAAAAAATACAGTTATCCCCAACCAAACAATCATGGGCTACGTGACAATAGGCCATAATTAAACAGTTCTTACCGATAATTGTTTTCATTCTATCAGAAGTTCCTTTATGAATGGTCGCGCATTCGCGTATGGTGGTGTTATTCCCAATTTCTACGGTAGTTTCCTCGTTATCATATTTAAGATCTTGGGGAGGTGCGGAAATTACAGCCCCAGGAAAAATATTACAATTCTTTCCTATTCGTGCGCCTTCCATAATGGTCACATTGGAACCTATCCAGGTACCATCACCAATGATGACATTATTATGAATTGTAGTAAATGGTTCTACCACAACGTTTTTTGAAATTTTTGCTCCGGGATGTATATAAGCCAGTGGCTGATTCATACTATGTTCTTTTAACTATTTGCGCCATCATTTCTGCTTCACTTACCAATTTATCGTTAGCATACGCATAGGCTTGCATATGACAAATACCCCGTCTAATTGGCGTAATTAAACTACAATGAAAAATTAGGGTATCCCCCGGTAATACTGGTTTTTTAAATTTAACCTTATCTATTTTCATAAATAGCGTCAGGTAGTTTTCTGGATCTGGTACAGTACTAAGCACCAAAATACCGCCCGTTTGCGCCATCGCCTCTACCTGAAGTACTCCTGGCATTACCGGTGCGCCAGGAAAATGCCCTATGAAGAAAGGTTCGTTCATCGTAACATTCTTCATGCCTACAACGTGTTGCTCGGAGAGTTCAATAATACGATCAATTAAAAGGAAGGGCGGTCTATGCGGCAACATGGCCATAATCTGATGAATATCCATCAATGGGGGCAAGCTTAAATCGTACTTGGGAACATTGTTCCGTTTTTCCAATTTAATAATGTTTGAAAGCTTCTTTGCAAACTGGGTGTTAACATAATGTCCTGGTTTGTTCGCTATCACCTTGCCTTGTATCCTTGTTCCGGTCAACGCCAAGTCTCCTATGACATCAAGTAACTTATGACGTGCGGCCTCGTTAGGCTGATGTAAGGTAAGATTATCTAGAATTCCGTTCGGTTTAACAGAAAGCTTCTTTTTATTAAAAGCTTTCTCTAGTTTTTTCATGGTTTCCGCAGAAATCTCTTTATCCACATAAACAATGGCATTATTTAAATCACCGCCTTTTATAAGGCCATTTTCCAACAGCATTTCTAATTCATGTAGAAAACTAAAGGTTCGTGCATCAGCAATTTCAAGCTTAAAATCAGAAAGACGTTCCAAGGTAGCATTTTGCGTACCCAACACTTTAGTGCCAAAATCGACCATGGTGGTGACCTGATACTCATCTGAAGGGATTACGGTAATTTCACTTCCTGTAGCCTCGTCTTTATATGAAATCACCTCCTTTACCACATAAATATCGCGTGGAGCTTCTTGGGTTACAATACCAGCCTCTTCCAGTGCTGCTACAAAAAATTTAGACGAACCGTCCATAATTGGTGGTTCTGATGCATCTAGTTCTATAAGTACATTGTCTATCTCCAATCCTACCAAAGCAGCCAAAACATGTTCCGAAGTCTGAATCTTCACACCTCTCTTTTCCAAGTTTGTACCTCTTTGCGTATTAATCACATAGTTGGCATCTGCCTCGATGATGGGCTGCCCCTCCAAATCAATTCTCTTAAAGGCATATCCGTGGTTCTCCCCTGCCGGTAAAAATTTAAGAGTAACGTTGGCACCTGTATGTAAACCAACACCTGTAAGAGAAACTGCTTTCCCTATGGTTCGTTGCTTATCTGTTGTTGTCTGCATCATCTTTCCTTTTTTCAAGGTTATCTATTCTATTGATTATTTTTGGTAAGTTCTTAAAGTGTACATAAGATTTGTTGAAATCTCCATAATTTAAAGCGGGTGAACCTTGTAGCACTTCATGGTCCTTTACATTTCTTCCAATACCGGATTGGGCCTGAATTTTGACATGATCACCAATAACAATATGACCAACGATGCCTACTTGCCCGCCAATCATGCAGTATTTTCCAATTTTGGTAGAGCCAGCAACACCCGTCTGAGCAGCAATAACCGTATGCTCCCCAATTTCTACGTTATGGGCAATCTGAATCTGGTTGTCCAATTTTACGCCTTTCCTCAAAATAGTTGATCCAAGGGTAGCCCGATCAATAGTCGTACCTGCACCAACATCTACATTATCCTCTATGATGACATTACCGGTTTGCGGTATCTTGGTGAACTCGCCTTTGTTGTTGGGTGCAAACCCAAAACCATCTGCGCCTAAGATTGCACCGCTATGAATTACACAATTGTTCCCTATAATGGTTTCCGAATAGATTTTTGCTCCTGCAAAGACAGTTACCCCATCTCCTATAGTAACATTCTCTCCGATATATACATTAGGGTAAATTTTCACATTATCCCCTAAACGTACATTATCCCCTATATATGAAAATGCGCCTAAATACAAATTTTCACCATGGGTAGCAGTATCGGATTTAAATACAGGCGATTCTATACCCACTTTATTATCCTTTACCTGATTATAATATTCGAGTAGTTTGGAAAAGGATTCATATGCATCCTTCACTTTTATAAGTGTAGTGGTATACGCTTGCTCTGGTGTAAAGTCACTATTGACAATAGTTACCGAAGCTTTTGTGTTGTAAAGAAAGGATGTGTACTTAGGGTTGGCCAAAAATGTTAATGACCCTTTTTCCCCTTCTTCAATTTTTGCAAGTTTATGGACGGCTACCTCTGGATTTCCAAGTACTTCTCCTTCTAAAATGCCTGCAATTTGACCAGCTGTAAATACCATGAGTGCAAAAGTAAGAAAAATAGTTAAACGGCCTCTTTAGGGTAACAGATATAATATTTTACTACCGTCTTAGACAAGGCATTCAAATTTAAGTGATCCGATAGCTCAGCAACATCTACGATCTTCCCATTTTTCTTGAGAATATTAATGTTCTGCTCATAACGGTCGTATGCTTTGTTTTCCAATTTACCTTTAAAAACAAAGTAACTCGCTTCTTCATCACTAAGCGTGTAATTCCTTTTCGTTTCCTGGAATTTTTCTTGAAATCGTTTTTCGGATATAGGCTCTTTCTTAATTTTAATATGCAATAAACGCCTGTTTATTATCATTTTACAAAGCTCGGATAAAACAAAATCGGATGCATGCTGCCATTCCTTTATAGCAGCTAGAATATCTACATCATCCAACTGTGCAAAAGTTTCGAGTGTGGAACTATTAAAACTTTTCTTATCCACAGCGTTGGTTAAAAAATAGGATAATGCCGTACTGGCTTTTAAATCCGTACCGTTTGAAATAAGAAAACGGGCACGCTTCAGGATACTAATAAGTAGCTGTTCTGCCACCACCCCAGTTTTATGCAAATAGGCCTGCCAATACATAAAACGCCTCGCCATTAAGAATTTCTCTACGGAATATATCCCCTTCTCTTCTACTACCAACTGCCCATCTACCACATTTAGCATGGTGATGAGCCGATCAGAATTCGTATTGCCTTCTGCTACTCCTGTATAAAAACTGTCACGCTTTAGATAATCCAAGCGATCTATATCTAATTGACTACTTACCAATTGATTCAAGAATTTTTTCGGATGATTTCCCGTAAAAATAGAGAGGGCAACAGTTAAACTTCCGTTAAATAGCGTATTCAAATTTTCCATAAATTGAATGGAAATATACTCATGACTAACACCGGTTACGATACTATGCTCCATAGCATGTGAAAAAGGTCCGTGGCCAATATCATGCAAAAGAATAGCACAAAGAAGCCCCTGTTCCTCTTGTTCTGTAATGTCAACACCCTTAAAACGAAGCACTTGAACCGACTTCTGCATCAAATGAACACAACCCAAGGCATGATGAAATCGGGTATGATGTGCTCCAGGATATACCAAATAAGAAAGACCCATTTGCGAAATTCTACGGAGTCGCTGAAAATAAGGATGGGCAATCAGGTCAAAAACCAAGGGGTTTGGGATTCTAATAAATCCGTAAATTGGGTCATTGAATATTTTGAGCTTATTTGATTTGGACAAGGTCAAGTTTTTTAAATTCTACTTCAAAGTTATGCAATTGTGATAACAAGTCATGGTACAACTAAGTAGGATAGGTAGAAGCAATCGAAATCCCATAATCATACCTATAATTATAGCACTACACACAGCATGAATAAAATAAAGATACTTTGGGTAGATGACGAGATTGACTTGTTAAAACCCCATATCCTCTTTTTAGAGGGAAAAGGCTACGACGTACTCACTTGTAAAAGTGGACGGGAAGCGCTAGAAGAATTAGAGGAAACCAGGGTGGACATCGTTTTTTTAGATGAAAATATGCCAGGCATTTCAGGGTTGGAAACCCTCAATGAAATTAAGGTCATGGATGCCTCCATACCTGTGGTCATGATTACAAAAAGTGAGGAAGAATTTATAATGGAGGAAGCCATTGGCTCCAAAATTGCCGACTACCTCATTAAGCCTGTGAATCCCAACCAGATTTTACTTTCCCTAAAAAAGAATTTAGACCATTCTCGCCTAGTTTCAGAGAAAACAACGAGTAATTACCAACAAGAATTTAGAAAAATTGCCATGGATTTATCTATGGTTAATTCCTATGAAAAATGGGCGGAGTTATATAAAAAATTGATTTACTGGGAATTACAATTAGAGCAAATAGAAGATAGTGGGATGTTCGAGATTTTAGAGTCCCAAAAAGTGGAAGCCAACAACCAATTTGGGAAGTTTGTGGATAAGAATTATCAAGATTGGTTCTCTGATTACGATGCACCCGTAATGTCCCATACATTATTCAAAAAATGGATAGCCCCCGAAATAAAAGACAGCAAAACCTTGTTGGTAGTCGTCGACAATCTTAGATATGACCAGTGGTATGCCTTTGAGGATACGGTAAATAACTTCTATAAGAAACAGAAAGAGAAAAGCTATTTCAGCATATTACCCACGGCTACCCAATACGCCAGAAACGCTATTTTTTCGGGACTAACGCCCTTGGATATGGAAAAAAAACACCCAGATTGGTGGAAGAACGATACAGAGGAAGGTGGAAAAAATTTGTTTGAGGATAAATTTTTAGGAGAACAACTAAAACGGTTAGGACTCAACATTAATTGGGACTACCATAAAATAAGCAGTCTAAAACAAGGCAAACACCTTTCCCAAAACTTTAAATCACAAAAGGATAATGACCTCACCGTTATTGTCTATAATTTTGTGGATATGCTTTCCCATTCCAAAACAGAAATGGAAGTGATAAAAGAGCTTGCCTCCAATGATAAGGCTTACCGTTCCCTCACCCAAAGCTGGTTTAAAAATTCGCCCTTATTAGAAATTATACAGCAAGCACAGCAGATGGGCATGAAACTGATTATAACAACCGATCATGGAACTATAAACGTTAAATCACCGTCCAAAGTAGTGGGAGATAGAGAAACAAGTGCTAATCTTCGTTATAAAACGGGTAGAAGTCTTACCTATGAAGATAGCGATGTACTAGCAGCTAGAGATCCTAAAAGTATTTTTCTTCCTACCATCAACATGAGTAGTTCCTATATTTTCGCCAAGAACGACTTATTCTTTGCGTACCCTAACAACTATAACCATTATGTAAGTTATTACAGGAATACCTACCAACATGGAGGGGTTTCTTTAGAAGAAATGATTATCCCGTTCGTGGTTTTAGATCCTAAGTAAACAAAAGGATATTACGGAGTTCTAGCTACTTATGAATAGTGTGGCTTAATGATTATAACTACCTGTGCTTTCAAAAATGAAAAACCTAACATACCTAGAAAAAAATATTCACCAGACTGCAAAGGAAATTATATCCGCAGCAACAACAAAGTGTCTCGCATTTTATGCCCCCATGGGCGCAGGTAAAACAACACTTATTAAGGCCTTGGTTGCAGAGCTAGGCAGCATGGATACCGTTAGCAGTCCAACTTTTGGATTGGTAAATGAATACCATGATGCCAACGGAGCAGTATTGGCCTATCATTTTGATTTCTATCGCTTGGAAGATGAAATGGAGGCCATGGATATGGGATTGGAAGAGTATTTAAATGCTGAACCTTGGATTTTTATGGAATGGCCAGAAAAAATTCCGAGTTTACTGCCAAGAGATACCACTAAAATTGAAATTGAAATCCTAAGTCCCACAGAACGAAGAATTTCGTTTTAATATCAAAATCTAGGAGTAGCTTATTGAAAACGGGCTCAAGAAGGTCTTGCTTCTCACAATCGCACCTCTTTTTTTTATTGTATTTTTTCGACGAAATACCTGATTTTCGTTAAAATGTACGTTTTAAACGTTAAAATGCACGATTTTTACGTTTAAAAACATGATGAGTGTACTTTATTTCTTACATTTGATGTAGACATTATAAGTAAACATTCAAAAACCCCTAACGAAAATGAAAAACAAAAAGAACATTTTAGCGTCCATCGCTCTAGGAATTTTTCTTTTGGCGACTGTTGCTCCGGCAATTACTGTTGATCGAGATTCACCAATACTTGGTGTTGATAAGACAAAAATTACGATAACGGGTAAGAAAAAAAGTAAGTAATCTTATTACATTATTTTTATTTTAAAAGAGCAATCAATAAATTGCTCTTTTTGTCGTTATAGTAATCTAACCCCGTTTTAATTAGATTACATTTTGTTAACGAGACCTAAAACAAAACAACGTATTGCAGCTAAAAGGAGGTTCTTTATTGATTCTTTAATAGTGCTCTTTATCATATTATCTCCATTTATATTTAAACTTCATGAATACGTTTCTGATGATGAGGACGCTACGCTAAATTTTTTAGGTATTGTCATCGATAGTAATGGTTTTCAAAATTTACGAATATACATATGGTTCTTATTAGGAAAGCTAGTACCCCTTAGCCTGCTTGTAATTTGGTTTTTCACTTGTAAACATTGGTGGTACCATATTATCTTGATTCCAATTTTAATGTATGCTTTTCAAATTTTTGAGGAAGTCTATACAGATGATAAATTCATTGATACTGAAAATATCTTATGGCTTTTACCTGTCTGTATGGTATTAATACCATTCGTTTACTTAATAAGAATTAAGCTTTACGATAAATACGTTCACGGCATAGACCTTGAGGCCATGGACGCAGAACTTCAAGCTTTAAAGGCTAAAGATAAAATTAGTCCCGTAAATGATCCATTGGATGAAAACTCAGATGAAACGCTACAGAATGAATCTTTAGCAGAGGAATTAGACCGTAAATTATCTACACGAAATTTGGAAGAAGCGGCAAAACAGTTCCAAATTCGGCTGCAAAACCTCGTTAATTTCAACAATAAGTAAGCTTCATTTCCTATTCCATTTCAAGTACATGGCATTTTAGCTAAAAATTGTACATTTGGAGTAATACCTATTAGTGGGTTTTAGTCCGTTTGTACCTATGAATCAACCTTCATCACCCTTTAGTAAGCAGCAATTACTTCCCCAGGAAGAAACTTTAGAGATATTAAAGCAAAAAGGAGAGCTTTTTATTGGGCTTCCCAAGGAAAATCAATATCAAGAAAAGCGAATATGCCTCACTCCAGACGCGGTAAATGCGATAACCTCCAACGGCCATCGGGTACTTATTGAATCAGGTGCTGGTAAAGGCGCTCATTTTTCCGATTTGGATTATACCAATGCCGGTGGCGAGATAACCAAGGACACAACAAAGGTCTTCGGTTGCCCCTTACTGCTAAAAGTAGAGCCCCCTTCCCTTGCGGAAATTGGAATGATCAATCCGCAGACAACGGTAATTTCTGCATTACAGATAAAAACACAACAAAAATCCTATTTTGAAGAGCTAGCCCGAAAGCGTATTACGGCCATAGCCTTTGAATACATACGAGATGAAGATGGAAAATTTCCTGCGGTACGATCCCTGAGTGAAATAGCCGGGATTTCTTCGGTACATATTGCCGCTGAGCTCATGTCGGCCACCAATAAAGGGAATGGACTCATGTTTGGTAATATTAGCGGTGTTCCGCCGGTAGAAGTTGTTATTATTGGCGCGGGTACGGTAGGTGAGTTTGCCGCTAGGTCTGCTATTGGCTTAGGTGCAAATATTAAAATTTTCGATAATTCCATCACAAAGCTCCGGAATATACAGACCCATTTAAAACAAACGGTCTACACCTCTACCATACAACCCAAAAACCTGTTGAAGGCATTAAAACGCTGTGATGTAGCCATAGGCGCTACCCGTGGCAAGGATAGATCACCAGTGGTGGTTTCCAGCACCATGGTAGAACACATGAAAAAAGGTGCCGTTATTATAGATGTGAGTATTGATACGGGTGGTTGTTTTGAGACTTCTGAAATCACAACGCATAATAAGCCTACCATAGAAAAATATGGGGTAGTTCATTACGGGGTGCCGAATATACCCTCTAGGTATCCAAAGACGGCGACGGTATCCATCAGTAATATTTTTACGCCCTACCTTCTTAAGATTGGTGAGGACGGCGGATTGGAAAACTCCTTACGTTTTGATAAGGGGCTGCGTAATGGGTTGTATATGTATCATGGTATTCTTACCAATAAGTCCGTTGGAGAATGGTTCGATTTGCAATATAGTGACATCAACTTCCTAATATTCTAGATTAGCACCAGGGTTTCTTTTCGTATCCGTAGGAAAACCATAATTTTACATCGGTTTAACCATAACAGCAGTCTACTTATGCCATTTATAAAACGATTAGGGTTTTATTTGTTCGGAGTTTCTATCGGCGTACTATTTTTAATGTTCTTTTTTAAGAAAAAAACGGAAGATACAGGGGTATATTTCTGCTACTTTCCCAATTGTAGAACTTTAAAAGATATACGTTCTAAACCAATGCAATATTCAGATGCCGTTAGTGCACAGTTAATAAATAAACAGCTTGATACACTTGATATTGTTGGTTTGCTTACCAATGGCGATGTAGATTTCGGTCGCAGTGAAACTGAATCGGCCCCATGTAAAACCTATATTATTGAAGGCATGATACAGGATAAAGAAATGGTCGCAACGGTTCGTAACTGTGCTAAAAAAGCCATCCTACAGAGTATTGTACCCATTACGAATTAAAATATCTGATAGCCCACACTCATAAGCATACACACTTTCGGTATTCTAGCAAATACTACTAAAGGCCAAAACGCTAGCAAGGACTAGCCGTCAACTTATATCTTTCTTCGTTTTCGTTCTTGTTTTAGCAATGAAAGTTCGCGGGTGGTCTGCCCAGCAACCGATGTGTTTTCTTCTGCTCTTCGAATTAGATATGGCATTACATCTTTTACGGGTCCAAAAGGCAAATATTTGGCTACATTATAACCGTGATC
>CBDUKC010000048.1:0-14951 GCA_965367705.1 uncultured Maribacter sp.
ACCAAGCTTCTCCGATATAATGCGTATTTGGTGCTTTTGTTCCCTCCGTTAGATATGAGGATACCTTGTAATCTGAGTTTTGGGAAAATACAGATACAGAGGTTAAAAGTAATAGGAGGAAAATTGATTTTTTCATTTTCTTGATGTTCATATATTTCTTGTTTGTTTCGATTTTCATGCTTGCGTACAACAATTGTATAAAGAACATTAATGTTCTTTATACACCTAATATAGAGTATAAACAACATATGTTCTTTATACCCACTATGTTTTTTACGAATCCATAGGATTCTTTATAGAGTCAAACGTGCTAGTCGCGACATGAGTGTAAATTTCTGTTGTTTTAGAAGAGGAATGACCTAGAAGAACCTGAATTTTCCTCAGGTCAACCCCAGATTCCAAAAGATGGGTCGCGAAGCTATGTCTTAGTATATGTGGGGTTACCCGAATCCTAATATTGGCCTTCTCAGCAGCATTGGATACCACATTAGCAATACTTTGAGCGGAGTATTGACCCCCATACTGCCCTTCGAGAATGTATTTAGTTGGTTTGTATGCTAAATAATACGCTCTTAAATCAAGGAGTATTTGTTTGGATAGCAACGTATACCGGTCCTTATTTCCCTTCCCGGATTCTACCCGAATAAGCATGCGTTTACTATCGATATCACTTATTTTCAAATTAACCAGTTCATTTCTTCTTAGCCCTGCCGAATATAGAAGTCCTACGATACATCTGTGCTTCAAATTGTTAGTGTGCTCCAAAATTAATAAAACATCTTCTTTGGAGAGTACTTGCGGTAGCTTTACTTCCTTTCTGGGTCTATCAATGGCATAAAACCTATTGGGCATTCCTAGAACCATCTCATAATAAAATTTGATACTGTTCAACGATTGGTTAATATAGGAGTTGGAGCGGTCTTCACGCACCAGTTTTTGTAGATAAGCTCTAATATCCTCATCATTGATATGAATCAGTTCCTTTTCGTGATAGAAGTTGATAAAGGATTCAAATAGGGAGACATAAGACCTGACTGTATTATTTGCATATTTTTTTATTTCGAGTTTGTCAAGGTATTCGATAGGGCACGACCTTTGGCCCTTTTTTAATTCACGTTTTCTAAACCATTCAATATTAATCGGTTCGTTCGAATACTTGGTAGGGGCCTTGTCGAAAAAATAGTTGCAATTAACCCATACGACACCTCTGAAAATTGAAAATATATTATCTAAGTTGCCTTTGGTGTTCAACAGATATGCCATGCTAAATTCATTGCTCCATTTGATATCAGGTAATTCTTTAAGTAAAGCCTGAATTACTTTGTCGGTATGAAATTGAATACCAATACACTTCTTGTCTTTTATCAGGAGATGTTTTAATGTAATACTTCTGCCTTTATCCATGTTTTTTTTGGTAATCTAATGGAAACAAATGATTTAGTCGTACTTTATACGAATAGAATACGTATAGTAACCTACTAAATAATTTATATTGAGAATTTATAAGGAATGTCTTAATTGTAGTAAGGAATTAGAGGGTAGAACAGACAAAAAATTCTGTGATCCACAGTGTAAAAGTGCCTACCAATACCAAAAAGAAAAAGGAAGTCCTGAACGTTTTTATAATAAAGTGGATAACCAATTGAAATTAAATCGTAAAATATTAAAGGAATACAACAAAGGAGGAAAAGTAACTATTAGAAGTAAGGTATTATTGGACTTAGGATTTGACCCAAAATACTTTACCCATTATTGGAAAAATCAAAAAGGAGATGTGTATCTATTTGTTTACGAGTTTGGATTTTTAAAGAAACTGGAGAATGGAAAGGATAAGTACATTTTGGTTACTTGGCAGGACTATATGAATTAGTTTTTAGTATTAAATATTTCCTTAAAGTTCAACTGCAAAAGACGCATAAAACGTGCTTCTAAATGTGCCGTTTTGAAACGAGTTTAGAGTTCGGTTAACCATTCAAAACAAAAACGCTTAGACAGATTCGTGATTCCTAAAAGCATTTTGCGTATGTTATTGGCGTTCTATTCCTTTAAAGCAAGTATGTATTCTGCTACGGCCATTTTCGCATCATCGTCTAAATAGTCCTGTGGAGGCATTTCTGGGTAATCCTCCCGTAGGTTTTTGGGATTGTTCATGTAGTCTACAATACCTTGTGGATTACCATTGTGAATGGCTTGTATAATATCGGTTGGTGGTCCTATCAATCTTGTGCCAAAAGCATGACACCCGGCACATACGCCATAATATGTAAGTTCACCAAGCTGCTCTTTTGCTACGGAACGCGCTGGTACGGGTGATGGTGTCATCATGGTGCGTATATCATCGGTACTGCTAATCGTTGGAATACCGTAGTCATCTAGCCCAAAGGTGCGGTATTTATTCTTGTCCCGTACCGTACTTCCCGTGCCCCCACCATAGGCGAAAATATCTGGCCCTTTGGTATCCAATTGCGTGAGCATGATGGCCTTTAGTTCGCCGGTAGGGTCATTGCCGTTTTCGTACATGATGTTATCTAGAAGAATAATCCGGTCGGGATTTCCCTCTGAGTTGGGATCGTTTGCTTTGGGGTCGCCAGTAGCTAAATCTACAATGGTAATGCCCGAGTTGTTATTGCCCGTTATGATATTATTTTCTACGATAACGTCATCGGCAGCCATAATGAGCACTCCGGTTCCTGCAGGAATACCCGCCACTGTTGATCCGGGCGCTCCAAAATTTTCATGGTTGTTGTTCACCACAAAGTTGTTTCTGAAAATAACATCAAACGTAGTTTTAATGGGTAAGCCCGGTGTTATGAATGCTAACAATCCGCCGGTATTATCGTGCACATAATTATTTTCGACCAAACAATGCCTGGAGTTTTCAATTTCAATACCTGCTACACTATCAAAGGTTTCATTGTGAAGTACATCAACATTATCACACATACCCACATAAATAGCGGCGTCGGCGATTATACTTAGGACATTGTGCTCAATGAGGCCGTTTTTTCCAAACTGGGGAAAAATACCGTAGACCCCGGTATCGATAATCCAGTTATTACGAATTACGAAATTGTTTCCGGCCTGGCCCATGATACCATTTCCTTTGTAATTGATGATTTTGAAATTTTCAATCAAAATACCGTTCCCAGAATATAAAAAAGCGTCATTTATTTCTTTTTTCCCATCCAAGGTAGGCCATTCGCCATTTATGACGATGCCTTGAAGGCTAATGCCATCTTTATCTATGTAGACATTTTCAGAATAAGTGCCCGGATAAACCCGTATTAAATCACCAGCCGTTGCAACTTTCACCGCTTCTTGAATTGAACCCCCGTTTTTAACCTCAATGATTTTACCCGTAAAGTCCTTGCTTTGCTCAACTTGGGTGGTTTCTCCAGAGAGTCCCACATTTCGGTATTTCATTGCGGAAGGCATAGGAAGGGTTTCACTATCCGGAGGAGAAAAGAACGACTTTCCTAAAAAGAAGCCAACGGCCAATAATACGATTGCTGCGATAGTTTTTGATAGTGTTGGTTTCATTTAGATGTGTTTTTGGTTCGTTAAAACAGTTGGTTGTAGCCCAGAGGGTAGGGTTTCTGGGATTTTAGGAATAAAGGTCTCGTCGGTCAAGGTTTTTAGGAAATCAACAAGCCGGTCCAATTCATAATCACTAAGCTCGGGTTCCCAAATATGCCAATGAATGATAAGATCTTCATCTTCAGGCACGGCATGTCCGCGACCTTTGGTGTAGAATTCCACGGTTTCCCTTAGGGTCCCAAAATTACCGGAGTGCATATAGGGTGCGGTTTTTTCGATATTCCGTAGGCTAGGTACTTTAAATGCGCCCCGTAAGGTGGCGTCTTTAAAAGGTACTTGTGCGCCTGGATCTAGCGGTAAACCCTTAGGTTCTGGACTGCCGATAACCGCAAATTGCTGGTTGGTGAACAGTGGAGGCGTGTGGCATTCAGCACAGCGCGCTACGAAGGAACGAAAGACGTTCATTCCTGCAATTTCATTTTCGTTCAAGGCTTCGTGATACCCGTGGGCATAGCGGTCGTATTTACTGTTCAAGGAAATTAAGGAGGACTGAAAGGCTGTTATGGCCGTATAAATTTCAGGTAATGAAATAGCAGCTTCATGCTTTTCTGGAAAAGCCTCCAGGAACAGTGCTTGATATTCAGCTATGTCATTAAGTGTCTTCACTAATTTTTCTGGGGTGTTGTTCATTTCTTCTTTAGAAAACAATGGGCCTTGCATTTGTTCCTCTAGGGAAGAAGCACGTCCATCCCAAAAAAGCTTTTTCAAGTAGGCAACGTTCCATAGGGTGGGAGCGCCTCTTTTTAAAGCATGGCCATTACTACCAACGCTGGTTGCCAAACCGTCGCTAAACCCTTTTTCTGGGCTATGGCAACTGGCACAGGATATGGTTCCATCCCCTGAAAGTATGGGGTCAAAAAATAAATACCTGCCTAAATCAATTTCCTGAGGTGAAAATCCATCGCGCATTTCAGGAAGACCTGTTTGAAGTCCGCCAACACCCATGTTGTTGGGAGAGTCGTACTGCATGTACAAATTTTGTGCGATACACTGGTTTTCAGCATTGCGTTTAAAACCTGGAGGACACCTTGAGTTTAGTTTGGGAAGGGTTTCGTAGGTTTCCTTGTGCTCACTAGGACGTATAAAAAGGATAATCAAGACCAAGAGGAGACCTGATATACTCGATTTTAAAATAATACGCTTCTTTCTCATTGCTCCTTAAAGGCATTAGTAGTGCTATGCGCGTTCCGTACTTGGAATTAGTAAGTAACAAAAAATTAAGAAGAGAAATTCAGTTATGGGTAATTTTATGGTAAAAAGTACCTATGCCATACCTAATAGGAGCCATTTAATTGTTATTGGCCTTTAAATAGCGCAAAATTGGTCCTAGAAACTTTGATTGCACCCTTGGGCTATGGTTAAAATTAGTACTACTTTATGCAGGGGTAATTCCAAATGCTATTTAAATTTTTATTTTCAATCCAATTTATTGCTTTGAAGTACTATTAAAATTCCAATGACAACAAGAATAATTTCACCAATAGCATATTCCAAATACTTACTTGTTTTATTTTCCATCAATAGGTTTTGTCTGATTTGTCTAAAAAACTTGATCATCGTTTTTACATTGAATTCAACCGCTTCAAGCTGGCTCGTTCGTTAAAAATGTCTAACAGAATATTGCCTCACACTTCGCCCTATATAGAATTTTATCATTGGTTGGTTATAATGAAACAAAACATAAAGTTATACGATGTCAAAAGAGCCATTAAAAAACCTTAAAGGATAAAAAAAATAACGTTTAAAATAGCTGTTAAAATGGCTAATCCTTTTTTAAATAAAAAGACTCCGCTAGAAGCCTGAGGATATCTTATTTTTTCTCAATAATATTAGTTCCTAAAGTCCTATTTAAAAAATAATAATTTTTGGGATATCGGGGAGAGCACTACTATAATTTTGCATTCATATTGTTTGGTTATAGCCCAAAAGGCCTAACTTTTTTAAAGGATGCGTTGACTTATATAGTTCTCGTAATTATACCCCTTAAAAACTTCAATGCTAAAGTTGCAAATACAGTAGGTAACTTTAAATATAAATTGCAGTATTGGTCCAAGCTAAGGCCGTGGTGCGGTACATCTTCTAGTTGTTCGTAATCCTGATATTAAGGCTGTTTCCGATAATTATAAAGATCCAATAAGATTGCCCCTTTTTTTATGTCCTCTGAGCGTTTCAATTTATTATTTACTTTTACATCTTGGCCCAAAAAACTTAGCGGTATTCGTATTCGTTCTACTTCAAACTGAATCTTTATTTGTTCGGGTAGTATAGACGTATCATCGGGATACTTTAAAAAGATATCGTAACTGCCATCTCTTAAAGTGCTTATTTTTGTTTGTTGGATACGACGCTTACTTATATTTAAGGTAAGTTCGGCAATAGAAAAATCTGCTTTATCGGAATTTGGAATAGCATTAATAACCTTAATACTATCACCTTCCTTAACATATGTTTTTCTAAGTACCGTAATAAAAGGATATTCAAATAGTTGTTCCAGTGTAAAGTCCAATCCTCTTTTTGGAACGAGCATAAAATCGTCGGTACTAATTTTAGCAGGAGCCCCTTTACGGTAGATAAGTGTACCTGTCTTTTTAGGCATGCTGATAAAATTAACGTCAACTTCCAATCCCATATCCACCGTAAAGCCTACTATACTATCCAAACGTTCTTTGATCAGAAGAAGGTCTTGGTCTATAGCTGTTTGCTGTGCTAAGGAAAAAAAGCTGACAGAAAGAAAGAAAAAAGTAAGGCACAATCTCATTAGTCTATGTCTTTTGTTTTAAAAATGAATAGGCCTAACAGGGCTACAAGGGTCGTGTAAAATACGGTTAAACTGGTTTTCATCAGAATTTGATACCATGGAATATCAGGGTAAAAGAAAAACTGCCAGCTTTGATTTAATTTAAAATAGAATAGGTTATTTAAAAGTTCTGAACCAAAATCTATTTTCATTAGCACATTTGATATCACAATGAATAGCACACAAACAATCCAAGTTTTAGTGACATCTTTTAATATGACGGCCAATGTAAGACTGGTGACAGCATAAAAAACCATAGAAAAAGCACCCGCTGCAAAGGCCAACAAAATTCGTAAAAATGCGTCTGATTGTGTGTAGAAATTTAACCCATTTAGTAAGACGACCAAATCACCTTTTCCAAAAATTAGATAGGAAAAACCCAAAGAAGTGACCAATAATAGAAGGACGATGGCAACTGAAAATAGAATACCTACGAGGTACTTGCTTAAAAGATATCTGACCTTACTTACAGGTTGCATCATCACCGTGATTAGGGTGCGGTCTTTATATTCAGAGGTTAATAGACCTGATACAACAATCATTAAGATTAAGGGTAAATGAAACCACATTGAATTTAGGATAAGGTATGTAATCAAATTTCCATTGACCAATGTTCCTTCAAAGTAAAAAGATTCCCGCAGTTGACTTAGTAATATTTCAATAATCTCATTGCCTTGGTAATAAGCACTTAGTAAAACTACCACTTCAATTAAAACAACTCCTGCCAGCGCATAATAGGTGCGTGACTGGCGCAATAGCCGAAAGCTTTCCATCTTTACCAAGCCAATCATTCAGATACTGTTTTAAAGAGTTCGTTCAAATTTAAATCTGGAATCATGCTGGTAACAACAGTATCTTCTTTCCCTAATTCTTGGAAGAGTAAGGGCATTTTTACTGCTTCCATATGCAATATCATGCCATTTCCTTCATCTAAGGCTCCAAAATCTTTTAGCACTTTTGATTGTTTAATATGTGGACCGTAGAACCGATACGTATTTAAAAAGTTGCCTACTAAGTTTTTAGTTATATCACTATGTGTAATTTCACCATTTTTTAGTACGGATAGATGCGTACATAATTTACTCATTTCATCTATGATATGAGATGATAATAAAATGCATAGTCCTTCTTTCTGAGCTAATTGCCGGATAAATTCTCCAAAAGTGGCAATACCTAATGGGTCAAGGCCTGAAAATGGTTCATCTAAGATGAGACAACTTGGGTTATTTAGCAAGGCAATAGCTATGGCGAGGCGTTGTTTCATTCCTGTTGAAAAGTTACTCACCGGATCTTTGCGTTCTTGCGAAAGACCTACGCTATCTAGTGTGTCGGATATTTCCCTTTTCTGCAGTGAGATGTGCTGTATTCTAGCAAACACTTTTAGATTGTCGGCGGCACTCAAGTATCCATATAGGGCAGGTTTTTCTATAATGCCACCTACTTTTTTTGTCCCACTGCTTAAAAAATGGACATGTCCAGAATCAGGAGTTACCAAACCAAGTAAAATTTTAAATAACGTAGTCTTACCAGCTCCATTTGCACCAATTAACCCATGGATATCTCCGCTCTTACCGCTGATTGAAACACCCTTTAAAACCTCAAGTTCTCCATAAGATTTGTAAATAGCTTCCCCTGTAAAAATCATATACTAGACATTTCATAAAGCTGTTGGTAGTTATATTTAGCTTGGTATTTACGCTCAAGAAAGGTCCGAGACCAAAAACTCTTTTTAAATAAAAATAAGGGCTCTTTTATCATAAAGTAGGGGATATAATGAAACCACTTTACGGAACAATCTGCATAGAATTCTTTAAGCTCATCAGCCATTCCTAATTCATCTGCAGCCGTGATTGCTGCCATACGTTGACATTTAGAACCTATATACGCTAAGGCTATTCGTGGTTGAAAGCCATACAAGAAGAATTGGTCTTTTGCTCTTTTGTAATTTTGAAAACGAGACCATCCATCCATGATAACTAGAAAAATATGAATAAATGAGAACATGAAATTCCAGGTCCAAATCGCAATACTAAGCGCTGATTTATTTTGAATTGCATAATGTAATTCATACCCGTAATACCAAGATTCTGCTAGAAATAGAAAAAGGGCCAAGTAAAGCAAATACCCTACTCGGATGTATGAAAAATATAAAGATGGTTGCTGGGGAATTACATGCATGTCAGATCTTCTGCTCCTAAATTTATAGTGATTTTAATCGATTCATTTTGGGAAATAATATACAATTTATTTATAACTTCCGTGTTTTTGTATTTTCTTCAATCTAGTATAAATTGATATTAAAGATATTAATTACGGGGCAGAAATAAAAAAAGATAATCTATTAAGATGATTGCAGGTGTATTCGGCACTTATTGGGTTTCTTTGCTATATTCAGTTTCTTTTCCATTACTCACCAAAACCATTTTTTTAGCACTCAAAAATTTTAAATCACCAATCCAATTACCATACTGATAATTAATGTTTACCGAATATACTTGGCCATTGCTTAATGTATAATTAAAGGGGTAATCATCACTTGTAAAATATTCGTTTCGCTTTTCGGATCGTTCCTTTTCATTCCAATAACCTTTTCCTTTGTCAAACCAATAGGTGTACACTCGTTTTGAGTAAGCATTTTTCGTTCTCCATGTCCCACTCAAATACGCTTCAACATCCTCGACTGATTCGCAACATTTTAGACTTTGGCCCAGCACGGTAAGGGGTAGAAGGCTCAATACTAGCAATAGCGCTTTTTTCATACGGTACTAATAATATTTTGGTTTGTAAAATAGAATTGGATTTAAAACTGTAAAAACAGAATGTGAAAAATAAGAATTCCGAATGTAAAAAAAGACTACTCTTGTATAATTAGAAACATTTTATTTAAGAGTTTATAATTCAATAAAACTAGTAGTGTGTACAGCTGACTTTCGTTCATACCATATAAGTATAGTAATCGCATTATTTTCTTTCCTTTTTTCCAAAATACTAAAAGAAAAATTCCTTTGATGCTTATCGTCTTTCTTTTTACCATACTTCCAAATGCTATTTAAATTTTTAATAGCATTATAAATCAGGTATCTTTGATTGCAAATTTTAGAATACAAATTCAGTAAAACGTAACCACAAGTAAAAAATGAATAAGGAATTAGATCAATTAGCAGCCGATAACATAAGGGCATTGGCCATTTCAATGGTAGAAAAGGCAAGTTCCGGTCACCCAGGAGGACCCATGGGGGGAGCCGATTATATGCATATTCTTTATTCTGAATTCTTTAATTATGATCCAACCGACATGCACTGGCCATCTCGGGATCGCTTTTTTATGGATGCGGGGCATTTATCGTCCCTAATGTATGCTCAATATTATCTATTAGGCAATTATAAAAAGGATGATGTTGCAAACTTTCGTCAGTGGGGCTCTATAACACCTGGCCATCCTGAGGTAGACGTAGCAAGAGGAATTGAAAATACTTCCGGCCCACTTGGACAAGGACATACCATGGGCGTAGGTGCTGCGATTGCGGCTAAATTTCTACAGGCACGTTTTGGAGATTGGATGAATCATAAAGTTTATGGTTTTATTTCTGATGGGGGTGTACAGGAAGAAATTTCCCAAGGTGCGGGAAGAATCGCAGGTCACTTGGGATTGAATAATTTTATCATGTTCTATGATTCCAATGATGTGCAGTTATCTTCAAAAACAGCTGAGGTAACGTCTGAGGATACGGCTATGAAATATGAAGCTTGGGGATGGAAGGTGGTTACCATAGATGGTCATGACCATACGCAGATAAGAAAGGCCCTTGCAGATGCTAACGCAGAAACGGAAAAGCCTACGCTTATCATCGGAGAGACGATTATGGGCAAAGGTTGCGTTACCGCAGACGGTGCTATGTATGAAGGCTATACGGAACTTCATGGAAAACCAATTGGTGATACGGGTGCGGATTACGCCAAGACGATGGAGAACCTTGGTGCCGATGTTTCCAATCCGTTTGATATATATGAAAAGGTAGAAACATTTTATGCTGATATTCTAGGACGTAAAACGAAGGCAGCAGCAAAAAAGAAGGCAGAAATTAATGTTTGGCGCAAAGCGAATACAGCACTTGCCGCAAAACTAGATACATTCCTTTCAGGGGATTTACCAGATCTGGATTTTGGCTCTATCGCCCAAAAAGAAGGTCTGGCTACACGTGCAGCTTCCTCTACAGTTTTAGGCTATTTAGCTGAAAACGTGGAAAATATGATTGTATCTTCTGCCGATTTATCTAATAGTGACAAAACGGACGGCTTTTTAAAGAAAACGACAATACTTAAGAAGGGTGATTTTTCAGGTGCCTTTTTACAAGCCGGGGTGGCAGAATTGACCATGGCTACCATTGCCAACGGAATAGCACTACACGGGGGTATTATTCCCGTTGTGGCAACCTTCTTTGTCTTCTCGGATTATATGAAACCAGCCATACGTTTAAGCTGTATTCAGGAACTACCTGTTAAGTTTGTATGGACGCACGATGCCTTTAGGGTAGGAGAGGACGGTCCAACACATCAACCTGTAGAACAAGAAGCACAAATACGATTGCTTGAAAAATTAAAGAACCATAGTCATGAACAAAGTTTTGTAGCCTTGAGGCCTGCAGATGCTATGGAAACCAACGTAGCTTGGAAAATGGCCATGGAGAATACGAAGTCTCCTACAGGACTTATACTTTCCAGACAGGGTATTAAAGATGTGCCAGCACAACATGGCAATAGATATACCGAAGCCTTAGGTGCAGAAAAAGGGGGCTACTTAGTTAAGGAAGTTGCTAACGCAGATGTGGTTTTGATCGCCAATGGTTCGGAAGTTTCAACCTTGGTTGAAGCTGCGGAACTACTGGAAGGCAAAGAGGGTCTAAAAGTGAATATCGCTTCCATTCCATCAGAAGGAATTTTTAGACAACAGACCAAGGAATACCAACAATCTGTAATTCCGGCCGATAAACCTATTTTTGGCCTAACGGCAGGCTTGCCTGTTAATTTAGAAGGCTTGGCAGGACCAAACGGAAAAGTATTCGGTTTGGAGCACTTTGGATATTCAGCCCCTGCAAAAGTGTTGGACGAGAAATTCGGGTTTACCGGAGCTCAGGTATTCGCACAAGTAGTGGACTTTTTAAAATAACGAATCAATTAAAAACAGAAGAGATGAAATTTTTTATAGATACAGCAAATTTAGCAGATATACAGGAAGCTCAGGATATGGGTGTTTTGGACGGTGTAACCACCAATCCGTCATTAATGGCCAAAGAGGGCATTACGGGAACGGAGAATATCTTGGAACATTACAAGAAAATCTGTAGTGTAGTTCCAGGTCATGTAAGTGCCGAGGTTATTTCTACGGATTTTGAAGGCATGGTTGCCGAGGGAGAGAAGCTGGCGGCATTGAACCCTCAGATTGTAGTAAAACTTCCTATGATTGCCGACGGTGTTAAAGCGTGTAAGTACTTTTCCGATAAAGGAATTAAGACGAATGTAACTTTGGTATTCTCTGCTGGGCAAGCTTTATTGGCCGCAAAAGCAGGAGCTACTTACGTTTCACCATTTATTGGAAGATTGGACGATATATCTACCGATGGTTTAGGCCTTATTGCCGACATCCGATTGATCTATGACAACTATGGTTATGAAACCGAAATACTCGCAGCATCCGTGCGGCACGTAATGCATATTATCGATTGCGCAAAAATTGGCGCCGATGTAATGACCGGGCCATTGTCTGCCATCAAAGGCTTGTTAAAGCATCCATTAACCGACAGCGGTTTAGCCAAGTTCTTGGAGGATTATAAAAAAGGAAACTAGAAACGTAATTTTTTAACATTTTATAAAAGTGCAGCTACTTGAACATCAAGATAGCTGCACTTTTGTATTAAAGTAAACATTTAACTCTGTATGCACCCCTGGTAACCCTATTAAAGCTAGTGCTTTGTAGTAGGTATACCCACTGATTAAAACTGAGACATAACTCCAGAGAAATAAAAATCCATGGGTATTTTGGTTGATGATGATAGCCTATATTAGACGAACAAAGAAATACAAAACACGACGAAGGCGGCAAAAACACCAATAACCAAGGCGCCTCTAGTGTATAATTTATAGCCTGTTTTTACATTCATTCCTGTAAGTTGTGTCACTACCCAAAAGGAGCTATCGTTTGCATGGGGAACAACTAAGCCCCCGGCACCAATAGCAATAACTACCAAGGCCTTTAGCATTTCGGAATCAAAACCCATACTAGTCATTAACGGTGCCATTATGGAGGCCGTGGTTATCAAAGCTACCGTGGAAGAACCTTGAGCGGTTTTAATCGCTGCACTTAAAAGAAATGGAAGCCAGATACCTATCATGATTCCTTCAAACAATTGGGCCATATCGTCACCGATTCCTGAGTTTTGAAGAATTTTTCCAAAAATTCCACCAGCTCCCGTAATCAAAAGGATGGTAGATGCGCTTTGCAATGCCTTTCCTGTCCAGCCCGCCTCGGAAAGCATAGCTATATCAAACTTTTTAGGTAGGGTGAAGGCCAGCAATAACCCTATGAGCAAGGCTATGAGCGGGGAACCTAAAAAAGAAATCAGTTGGAATAGAAAATCAACTTTAGCACCATCCGCGATATTGAATAAGATGACGGACTTGCTTATAATTAGCAAAATGGGTACAACAATAGGTAAAAATGACTTGAAAGTACTGGGTGCTGATTTTGTTTTTTCGATGATGTCTTCCTCCGTAAGATCAGGATTGGGGTCTATATAGGTTTTACTGGCAACTCTTTTGGCATAGAGTATAGCAACGAAAAGGGAAAGGAGACTCACCACGATACCCAAAACCATAACCAGTCCTATATCTGCATCTAAAATACCAGCTGCGGCAATAGGTCCGGGCGTTGGCGGCACCATTACATGGGTAAGCATAAGGCCAAGAATTAATGCAATACTTGTTCCCGCAATTGATAATTTAGCCTTTTTAGACAACGATTTGTTTAGTGGGTTTAGGATAATAAAACCACTATCGGCGAAAACAGGTATAGAAACGATATAACCAAGAATTCCCATCGCGGCGTGGACGTTCTTTTTTCCTATGATGCGAAGTACAAATTCCGCCATTTTAAAAGCTGCACCGGTCTGTTCTAAAAAAGCACCTATTAGTACGCCTAGTAAAATTACGAGGCCTATTTTACCGAGTGTATCCCCAAAACCCGATTCAATGGAAGTGATGAGCACATCTAATGGCATTCCAGTGCTTATGCCATAAAAGAGGGAAGCGACGAGAAGTGCCAAAAAGGGATGAACATTTAGTTTGGCCGTTAGCACTACAATTATTACTACACTGACAATCAATAAAAATAACATCATAGGACTGATTTTGAAACTTTAGCTAAATCTAAGGAATTCACCGGAAATACTCCAACAGAGCACAGACAGAGATAGCTAAACCTAACCAAAATCGTTCTGTTTTTTTCCAATTTGCTACCAAATGGCGAATAGGGAGAAAAAGGCAAACAGGCAAACCGCAAACTGCCACCAACCGTAAAACGTTAGTATTGCTGTGTTTTTCACTAGGCTTGTCGCAAGCAAAAAAGTCATAAATAAAGAATGTATTAGCCAAATATAGCTAAATGACCTTTGGTTTTTTAGTTCCCCAAAAATATTTAAGAGGCTACGAAAACCCGGTCTACCCTTAAAAATTTAAGGGAGGTACTGGGATGTATTTTTTTTACCACCTAAAAGGTTCAGCGCCTCATGTACTGTTTTTACAGGAAGCTTACAGGTATGGTCCCGGCAGACATAAATAAAGGTGCCTTCATCGGTAAATCTACCTTCAAACAGTGCGAGCTCGCTTTCGACGGCACTGCCCACCAATAAGGTGTTCGGTATATGTTCTGTACTCATTTCCGTAATGAGAGATTTTGCATCTGTTCCCACTATGGCCACCTCATAAAACGGATAGGTGCTTTGCAGCAAAATACTATTCCATTTTGCATACGAATACGGGTTTTCTGTAGCAAATGGCACCATGGAGGACAACATGGTCTTTGCTTTTTTCATGGCTTCTTTATCATAATAAATGTGCCCTAATAATAATAAGTTTTGAGCCATCATAGCATTAGGCGAGGGGAGTACACCATCATCTGTTTTTATGATTTGGGCTATTAATTCATTGCCTTGATTGTAGCTGTACATACCAGATGCCGTGTCATTGAATTTTTCCTGTGCTGTTTTCGTTAGGTTCTCAGCCAATTTTAGATAGTCCGGATTTAGGGATACGCCGTACAGGTTGAGAGCCGCATTGGCCAAGAGACTATAATCTTCTAAAAAAGCAGGAATATGTTTACTATCTTTTTTATAAGAATGCCCCAATTCGCCATCTGAATACCCATCTGTCTGTAGGCTATGAAGTATACCCAATGCCGTTTCCAAATAGGCTTCTGTTCCAAAAGCTTTGTAGGCGTCTACATAACCATTGATAAGTAGGGCGTTCCATGATATCAATATTTTATCATCGGTACGTGGGCGTA
>CBDUKC010000049.1:0-14824 GCA_965367705.1 uncultured Maribacter sp.
ATTTCTGCAACATCTGCATAATGCACATCTTCCAAAAGGGAATTAAGTGTTGCATCTCCTTGAGAGTCAATGAGCTGCTCTATTTCGTTTACAAGTTCCTCGGTGAGTTTAAAGGGTGTCATCTGCTATCTTCTTGGTAAGTGCTATAAAATCGGCAACGGCAAGTTGTTCAGGACGTTGGTCAAATATAGCATCTTCTTTAAGAATATCAGAAAGCGCAAAGCTTTTTAAGCTGTTTCTAAGTGTTTTTCTGCGTTGGTTAAAGGCAGTCTTTACTACCGTATAAAATTGTTTCTCATCACAATCCAATTCAAAATTTGTTTTTCGTGTAAGCCTAAGAACTCCGGATTGTACCTTTGGTGGTGGGTCGAATACTTGTGGATGTACTGTAAATAAGTATTCCGCATCGTAAAAAGCTTGAGCTAAAACAGAAAGTATACCATAGGTTTTACTGCCATGAGTAGCACAGATACGTTGCGCTACCTCCTTTTGGAACATGCCTGAGAATTCCGGTATCTGTTCTCTCATTTCGAGCACTTTGAAAACAATTTGGGTGGAAATATTGTAAGGAAAATTACCTGTGATGGCAAATTGTTCGTCACCAAAAAGGCTATGCAAATCGTACTTTAGAAAATCACCTTCTATTACTTTAAAAGAACCTTTTCCTTGTAAGACTTTCGGATGTTCCAAAGGAAAACTATGGTTGAGGTAAACGATAGAGTCGGCATCCAAGTCCATGGCTACTAAGTCTATCTCTTGTAATAATAGGTATTTCGTGAGTACACCAGTTCCAGGCCCTATTTCTATAACGTTCGTACAGTTTTTTAAGGTTAAGGTTTCTGCTATCTGTTTGGCAATACCTTCATCTTTTAAGAAGTGTTGGCCTAAGTGCTTCTTTGCTTTTACAGGTCCTTTATCTTCGTATTTTTTACGGAAGGGTTCGCCCTTCTTTTTTTTCTTTTTACCCATTTCGTTGGTTTCTTCCTAACTATTTTTAGCCTTGTATGCCCATGCTTTTTTGCCAGAGACCAAAGCAATTTCTATACGCTCATAGGCTTCTCCTTCATAGGCATCTGCCTTCTCCAGTTCTTCGGGACTTAAGGTATATACCTTCCCTATTATAGTGTCCTCCTCATTTTTTGTGTGTTCTAGTGTAGGGTATCGATTGGCCACTTTTTCGGTGGCTATTCTATACGTACTCAAGGTATCCTCCATTCCTGTAAGTAATCTTGAAAAAACACCTAATTGTACCGTTTTATCTTGTAGCGTTCCATAGGTGAATACCAAATGTGTAGCGCTCGGGCGCATGACATACTGCTCGTCTACAACCTCCAACTCCGTTCGAAAAGCTACAAAGTTGCCCGCAAAAAGTGTGTTGGTATCCTTCCGTAATCTAGGCGCATCTTCTTTATAATAACGTTCGAGTAGTTCCCTGCTTTCTGCCACAAACTGCACCGAATAGGTAACCCCGCCCATATCCTCTTCAACGAGTACCTTGCTCATTTTTGCGTTAATGAACTTACCGGTATTCAAAACATCGGGAATATGTTTTTCTTTCATCCATCGCACCCATTTTTTATGGACGCCTTCTTCTATGTTCGTAGTTACGTTATATATGTACATTTTAAAAGTTCATGTGTTAGTTGAAAAGACTTGTTTAATCTTTGCTCAGCACTCATTAATTAACTACATCTCCTCTGAGTATCCTAAAGTTTTTTCTAGCTTGTGGGAAATAATAGCTGTCCTGATAGTTGTAAATAATCTTTTCGTACTGTGCTTTTGCTTTATCAGGTTGGTCTAGTCGTTTTCTATAGAGTTCTCCTAAGGCATAATAGGCATCGTCTGCTAGGATTCCATTACCATAAAACTCCGTTATTTTTAGATAATTCAATTCTGCCGCATCATACTTTTTCTGGGATTCCAATAGTTGTGCCTGTCTCAATAGCGCTTCATCCTCGATTTTTTCACCCTTGTGGTTTTGCAGAATATCTTCTAAAGCATCTACAGCCTCCTGTGTTTTGTTCTGGTAGGCTAAAAAATCTGCTCTGGCATACTTTTTTAGTGCGGTCTGAGTAGAGTCTTCTAAGGAGTTATCCGAAATTAATAAGCTTAGCTGCATCGCATCATTGGCGATAAGTTGAGAGGTAGAGCTGCGTAGCACTTTTAATTGTGTTAGCGCCCACTTAAAATCACCCTTATAAAAACTAGTTTCGGCCACTTTGTACCTTGCATTTTGCCCCAATACGTCGTTTTTTAACTTTTGCTGTATCTGGGAGAAGTAAATTAAAGCTTCGTTAAATTTTTTATCATATACCAGAATGTCTCCCAAAGCTAATTTTATAAAGGCAGTACCTCTTTGATTTAAAGGTAGTTCTAATGAATTTTTTAAAAGCTCAATGGCTGGTTCTGGGTCGTTTTTGCGAAACGTGAGAAAATTGGCATACGCTATTTGTAACTGCAGGGTTTCGGTCTTATAGCCATGCACCTCTATTAGGGCTTCGTATTTTTTCTGAATGGCTTCGAGTTCATTTTTACGGGCATCCTCTAAATCAATATCTATAAGGCTTAATTCTGCATCTAGCACTGTTACCATGTTGTTTGATTCCTTTACAATGTATTGGAATATATCGCGAGCAACATCGGTGTCGTTTTCTTCCCAAGCCAGTTTGCCCAAGTTCTCCAAACGAAGAGTATTTCCGGATTCCATTCGTTTGTAAATAGCTTTTTCTTGTCTAAACGCACTGCTGTATTGTTGCTGTTGCACGAAAAGCCAACTTAAAAGCTCGTTCCAGATTATATCTGGATTTTTCTGTACGTTTTCCAATAGAATAGCTTTTAAAGTAGTGTTGTTGTAACTTTCTGGATCAGAGCTTACAAAAGCGTCAATACTTCTAAGAATATTGGATTTTGAGGTTTTGCCGTTGCGCATTAAGTTGAGATAGGAACGGTACATTTTATCTACATCGCCCTGCTCACCATAAATCCGGGCTAATTGAAAATTATAATCTACTTCAGGATTTAATTCCATCGCTTTTTTATAGGCAGAAACTGCTCTATCCAATAAGCTATATTTTTGAAACTGATATCCTAAGGCATAACCGTAATTTGGATTTTCTGAAATGACGTCTAGTGCTTGGTCAAAATAAGCATTGGCTTGTGCCGTAGAATCCTGTAACGTGAAATTATAACCCAGTTCTATGAGTAATGTTGGGTGGGGGCTTTTGTCTTCTAAGCGTTCGGTTAAAAAACGTTTGGCATCCTCATATCGTTCCAATTGTTGGTAGCATGCCACAAGACCTTGAAGGTAGTCGGTTCTTCTAGGGCTTTTTTTTGTCAGTTTTTCGTAAAAAACCACGGCTTTTTCAAAATCTCCATCGTCAAAGTACTGTTTGGCCAAAAAATCTTCTTGGGCAGAGACAGTGGTTAGGAGCGTTAAACACGCAATTAGAATTAGATAAAAACGCATACTCAAAGATAAGGAGAATGGGATAAGTTGGTGTTAAAGAAAGTGCAAGTTTCCATTCAGGAAATAACAAATAAAATTGATAATGTTCCTATTCGGATATAAAAAACCTCCTCCTTTTTAAGGTTTTTCATAACGATTCTAGGTAGGAGAAGCTTCATACAGGCTAAATTTCTCTTAAACCGGCAGGCGTCTATATTTTTTCAACCACGAAAAGTGAATATCAATCAATGGTATCAAACCCGCAATATGGAATCAATACTTCCGGAATCTGAATGCCATCTGCAGTTTGATAGTTTTCTAGGATTCCTGCCAAAACTCTAGGAAGCGCCAAGGAACTTCCGTTCAAGGTATGTGCTAATTGGCTTTTTCCGTTTTCGTCTTTAAACCGCAGTTTTAAACGGTTGGCTTGGTAGGTCTCAAAATTAGAAACAGAGCTAATTTCCAACCAGCGGTCTTGAGCGGTAGAAAACACCTCAAAATCATAAGTTAGTGCAGCTGTAAAGCCCAAGTCACCTCCACAAAGCCGAAGGATACGATAAGGCAGTTTTAACTCCCGTAGAATTTCCTTAACATGTTCTACCATTCCGTCCAAGGCTTGGTATGATTTGCTTGGGTGTTCTACACGTACAATTTCTACTTTGTCAAACTGGTGCAGTCGGTTTAGCCCACGAACATGTGCCCCGTAACTACCGGCTTCTCTTCTAAAGCATGGCGTATAGCCCGTATACGTAACTGGAAAATCGTTTTCGTTCAAGATAACATCTCTAAAAATATTTGTCACGGGTACCTCTGCCGTAGGAATTAAATAGAGGTCGTCTGCGGTAACGTGGTACATCTGCCCCTCTTTGTCCGGTAACTGTCCGGTTCCGTAACCAGAGATTTCATTCACCAGGTGTGGCACTTGTATTTCAGTATAGCCGGCTGCAGTGTTCTTATCAAGAAAGTAAGCGATTAAAGCGCGCTGAAGACGTGCACCTTTGCCTTTGTATACAGGAAATCCAGCCCCAGCAATTTTAACGCCGAGTTCAAAATCTATAATATCATATTTTTTTGCCAGTTCCCAATGAGGAAGGGCATCGGTAATCAATTCTGGAATGTCGCCTTCGGCAAATATTTCTTCGTTATCCGATTCCGAATTCCCTGACGGAACAGAACTATGCGGTATGTTTGGTATTTGATAAAGTAACGCTTGTAAGGCTTCTGCGGCCGCAGCAAGGTCTTCGTTCAGTTGCTTGGACTCCTCTTTTAGGCCTGCCGTTTTCTCTTTTAGTCCATTCGCTTCTTGTGCCTTGCCTGTTTTGTAAAGGATGCCTATTTCTTTAGAAAGCGTATTCGATTCTGCCAAAACGGAATCTAAACGTGTTTGGGTAGCACGTCTTTTTTCATCTAACCGCAATACATCTTCTAGTAATGCACTTCCATCGATATTTCGTTTTTTAAGGGCCGTGATCATCTCCTCTTTTTGTTCTCGAATAGCCTGTAACTGTAACATGGTTTTGCTGTTTAAGTGTGCAAATTTAAACTAATCTTGCGATTTAAAATAGATACCTTCGTTCTCTATAACGATCAAATAGGTAGCTTATGGTTTTTGAACATTTTGCAGTGAACGTAGTAGACGTTAAAAAAGTAGTGAACTGGTATACCGCCAATCTGGGTCTTACCATTATATCCGAACAAAAGGAGCCACCTTTTATGAATTTTTTAGCTGACGCTACCGGGCGTGTAATTATTGAGTTTTATCAGAGGACTGATGCGAAGGTTACAGATTTTACAAGGGCGCATCCGCTTACCTTTCATGTGGCTTTTGTTTCTGAGAATGCACAAAAGGATAGGGAGCGTATGGAAAAACAAGGAGCTCTTTTCGTTGAAGAAATAGTAAAAGATGACGGCACTCACATTGTAATGCTACGAGATCCTTTTGGAATGCCATTACAATTTTGTCAACGAGCCGTACCGTTTTAGATGGGTGATCTTACGATACTTTATACCTCTTAGTTTTCTTAAAATTATACACTAGAGTCCTTTAGTTGCCTGCTAATTGTGATGGTAAAATCCATTCATGATGCTCAAATGGTAACCATGGCGTGTTTGCTAAATCTGTTTTTGGATTTATGAAAGGGGTATAGGGTCTTCTGTTTATGCTAATCTGAGAATTTTCTAAATACACTGATATGTTTTCACCATTCTGTGAGAATTCTTTTTTTAAATAACCCGCAAATTGCCATGCAAAATCGGGATAAGCAAAAACTTTACGCTGCTGGCTGCTATTTAAAAATTTTTCAGCTTTTATGTTGGTTTCTTCCCCAGTGTCGTTGTTCACCACTTTAAACGCTCCTATGCCGGCCCTACTTCGCAACATCATACGCCAGCTAAGTCTATGTCCTTCTTCTGTCCAAAGTACATTATCAGGAATAAAATAATGACGAATGGGTAGCAATAGTTGTATAACAAAATAAATACCCACTACGGTAAAAAGTCCATTTTTGTAGTTAGGAATGGTTGTTTCGTTATCTGTGTACGCCGTTTTTCTTTTAAAAAAGATTCGTCGTATCGTTTCTGGCTCGAAAAAAAAGACACTAAATGCCAAGGATAAATACGGAAAAATACCGATTTGGAAAACAATGGAATTGAACAAATGAAAAAAGATAGAGAGAAAGAAAGCTGCTTTTCGTGTGCGTTTCCAAAGCAAAGCGGGGACAATTAATAAATCAAAGAGAATACCTGTTGTTCCAATAATTTTATGGGCCCAGTCTTGCTGTAGGAGTTCACCAATTAAAGGATAATCTGCTGCCGATAGCATTAAGATACGTATCATCCCAAAATCGAGCCAATCGCCGTATAGTTTTGCTACGGAGGCGTATACATAAACAATAAAAAGTTGTAAAACGATAATCCATTTCACATAGCTGTACATCGCATCGGTCCGCTGATCTGGGGTTTTTTTAATATCAAGGGAATAGTTTTTATGCGCCGGCATAAAACACATAAATAGTGAAATCAGAATCAATAAATAATAATGGTTGTTGTAAGCTGTTTTTTGCATAAGATAAACTGCGGTCCAAAGCACAGTAAATGAAATAATGCTGAACCGGTACTTGTAGCCTACTGCAATGCATAAGCCAAATACACCCATTGTAAAAAAGTAAAGATACATTCCTGCTCCAGGTAGCGGTTGGAGCCAATCAAAATCTATAAAAGGAAAAGTATAACGCGGTTCAATTAAATTTCTACGCACCCAGCCGGTGGCAATAGCACCAAAGCTTTCGCAGGCTATTAGGAAGCCAAAGAAGATTCGAAAGATAATCAAAGGGCTGTTATCTATTTTCTGAAATAGCAACCTGTTCCACATGGTTATTTCGTTATTAGACGGAGTGAAGTTTCTTTGTCCTTGGCCAATTGCGTTTTAAGGGCATCTACGGAATCAAATTTTTGTTCGTTCCTTAACCTGTACAACATATCTATTTGGATAGTACGGTCGTAGAGGTCTTCGTTAAAATCAAAGAAATGTATTTCAATGGTTTTAAATGTGCCATTAACCGTAGGATTATAGCCAATATTCATCATGCCATAAACCTCTTTTCCATTTAGGGAACTTTTTACGGTATACGCACCTGTTTTTGGGATGAGTTTGTACGTTTCAGAAATCTTAAGATTAGCAGTGGGGAAATCAAGTTGTCGGCCCAAGCCTTTGCCTTTTGTAATGACGCCTGTTAACATGTACTCATATCCGAGATACGTATTTGCGGTTTCGATATCACCTGCTTCCAAAGATTTCCTAATCTTAGTAGAACTTACAGATACTGCATCTATTTCTTGAGCGGGTATTTCTTCAACACCAAAATCAAGCGCATTGCCAAATGCAATGAGGTCGGTAATGTTGGCGGTACGGTTTCGACCAAAACGGTGGTCATATCCAATAATCACCTTTTTTGATTTTAGTTTATTGACCAAAAGATCCCTAACAAATTCAGTAGCCGTTAATCTAGAGAAGCCCTTGGTAAAAGGATGAATTACCAAAACGTCCAATCCCATTTTCTCAAGGATTACTTTTTTTTCGTTTATGGTGTTTAGTAATTTAATATCCGCATCTTTTTGAAGTACCATTCTAGGATGTGGGAAAAAGGTAAGCACGGCAGATTTTAAATTCGAGTCTTTGGCATGGTTTATGACTTTTTCAAGTATTTTCCTATGACCTATGTGCACGCCGTCAAAAGTGCCTATGGTAATGGCTACTGGTTCTTGCGCTGTGTACTCAGAAATGCTATGGACTGTAATCACCTATGATGGAAAATAAAAGAACTATATTTGAAGCTGAGATAAAACCCCCTCAATGAGTGCAAAATTACGCTTAGTTTTTTCAATTACAATGGTCTTTGCTTCCTTTTATGGAGCTGCCCAATCCAATTATTGGAAAGATACGGATTTATCTCGAGCCGAGGAGCGGGTAACCTTGAAACGGTTTGCTGTACAAAAAGCAAGCGCATATACGCTTGATGAAGCCCGTTTTAAGAGGCAATTGGTCAGCATTTCAAAATCACAAAGCAGTAGTGGTGTTGTCTATTTTCCCGATGAGCATGGGAAACAAGTGCCTTTTGAAGTTGTTGAGGCAAATACATTCTCAAAAGAACTTTCACAAAAATATCCGAGTATCAAATCCTATAAAGGAACCAGTACTTTTAATGATGGTAAGCGCATTCGTTTTAGTGTTTCTCACAAGGGCATACATAGTATGATGTCTACTACGGGTAATGGCGGTTCTGTTTTTATGGAGAAAGGAGATAGCGATACATATGTACTGTATCATGCCAAAGATCTCGCTGCTAGGGAAGCATTTGTTTGTAATACCTCACCTGAACTTTCAGAAATGGGTAATAGCCTATCGGCACGGCTAGTAAACGACCAGGTATTGCGAAAGTTTAGACTTGCTGTAGCGGCTTCTGGGGAATACACTAATTTTCATGGCGGCACTAAAATTGATGCTTTGGCGGCTATAAATGCCACGGTCACCAGAATTAATGAAGTTTTTGAAAATGATTTGGCTATTACATTGGAGTTGGTAGGTAATACTGATGAGGTTATATACTTAGATCCGGAAACGGATCCTTTTACAGGTAGTTTGACTTCCCAGACGCAGAACACGCTAGATACTGTCATTGGTGATGCAAACTATGATATTGGCCATCTGTTTAATCAAAAGGATAATGTTTCTGACGGCAATGCCGGATCGGTAGGGACAGTTTGCCGTACTGGTACAAAAGGGAGTGCTTATAGTACGCTGTCCTCTCCTCAAGGGGAAGCTTTCGCCATAGATTGGGTGGCTCATGAGATGGGGCATCAATTTGGTGCCAACCATACGTTTTCGTATGCATCAGAAGGAACACAAGCCCAAATAGAGCCAGGTAGTGGTACTACAATAATGGGATATGCGGGAATTACCGGTGAAAACAATGTAGCATTAAATAGCGACGCTTATTTTCATTACGTAAGTCTTGTTCAGATGCGCGATTACTTAGAAACCGTTTCTTGTGGAGAATCCATGCCATTGACAAATGTTCCTCCAAGCTTGGTTCCTCTAACAGATTTTACAATTCCAAAAGGGACTGCCTTTGTCCTTAATGGAAATGCTTCGGATTCAGATGTTGACGATATGCTCACCTATACTTGGGAGCAAACCGATAATGGAGTTGTTACGCAAGCAACTTTTGGCCCCACTAGTCCTGCAGGAGCTTTGTTTCGGTCACTTCCGCCAACGGTAGTGCCTTTGCGTTATTTTCCCAGATTAGATCGGGTGGTTTCAGGTAATTTAACACTAACGGAACCTGGGTTAAATGATACTTGGGAGACTATTTCTTTGGTGGAGCGGGAACTGAATTTTGCCTTTACGGTTCGGGATAACGCTTTAAACGGAGGGCAATTAATTTCGGATGAAGTTTCAGTATTTGTGACGAGCAATGCAGGCCCTTTTGTGGTAAGCTCCCAAGATGAAGCTGTTGCTTATGTGGCTGGTGAGGTACAAACCATTAGTTGGGACGTTGCGGGAACCAATTTAGCTCCCATTGCTGCTGAAACAGTTGATATTTTTCTCTCTACGGATGGGGGACAAACGTTTTCAGTAACGGTTGCCGAGAATGTGCTCAATGATGGGGAACATAACATCGTAATCCCTGGAGTAGCTACAACTACCGGAAGATTTATGGTCAAGGCTTCGGATAACATTTTTTTTGCTGTAAACAATACAAATTTTAGTATCACCCCGTCGGAAGTCGTCCTCAACGCTTCGAAATTGGATTATGAGATATGTCAACCAGATGATTTGGTAGTTGACTTTGTATATGAGACGTATTTGGGTTTTATGGAGGAAAGTACGTTTAGTGTTGTAGGAGCTCCTCCAGGCTTAAGTGCTGTTTTTTCAAGCACTACTGCCGTGGCCAATGATACGCCGATAACCGTAACGTTTTCTGGAACGGAAAATCTTTCTGTGGGAAGCTATCCCATTCAAATTCTGTCTACAGCGGCTACTGTAACCAAGGAAATCATGTTGAATGTAACAATCTATGATGCTGATTTTGTTGCTGTGATGTTGACAGCCCCATTGAACGGAACAAGTGATGTATCAACTGATGTTGTGCTGGAGTGGGATGGTAATGTCAGAAATACTTCGTATGATATTGAAATAGCTACTGATATTGCTTTTGTAGGCGTCGTTGAGGCCGTTAATGTTGTGAATACCTTTTATACACCCATAAACCTAGAAAGCAATACGGAATACTTTTGGCGTATAAAGCCTAAAAATAGTTGTGGGGAAGGTGTTTTTGGTTTGCCATTTAGTTTCAGTACCATACAGTTTAATTGTAATACGGTAAATGCCCTTGATTTACCCATAGAAATATCACCTATAGGTACCCCTACCATTACATCTAGAATAGTCTTTTATGAAGATTTACCTGTAGCGGATATTAATGTAGCATTAAATGTGGAACATAGTTTTTTGTCTGATTTACAAATCAGTCTTACCTCACCTGCAGGAACCACTGTAGTACTGACTACTAATTCCTGTAGTGATTCTAGGAATATCAATGCGGTTTTTGATGATGACGCACCTGACTTTATTTGTGGTGGAAATCCAGCTATTTCTGGTGTCGTGGCTCCTTTAGGTACTTTAAGCTCGTTCAATGGAGAATCCATTCTAGGAGAATGGGTCTTGGAGATTCAGGATAATCTCCCAGCGGATGGTGGAAGGTTAAATGCATTTACGATGGAAGTATGTGTAGAGGGTGATTTTAGACCTGATGCGGACAATGATGGTGTTTTTGACGACGGTGACGACTTGTGTTTGGATACCCCCGAGGGACAAGAGGTCGATGCCTCCGGATGTCCTATCTATCGTTTTACCAACCAGAATTTTAATATTAGTCTAGAAAGCGAAACATGTAGGTCAAATAATGATGGCAGCATTACCATTACGCCGAAAGTAGGGTTAATGTACGAGGTTACGATACTAGGAGCAGGGGTGGAGCAAACACAGGGTTTTACCAACATGTTTACGATAGCTGATTTAAGTGCTGGAACCTATAGTGTATGTATTAACGGAACTGATGGTACGGTTGTTTATGACGAATTTTGTACAGAAGTTATAATCTCGGAGCCTGATGCACTAGAGGTTACTTCAAACCTATCTGCAGACGGGACCACTCTTACGGTTAATTTAGCAGGGTCGGATTTTTATAACCTAGAATTGAATGGGGAAGTAGTACAAACACAGGCATCTAGTATAACCTTAGATCTTAAAGATGGTATCAATAGCTTGAAGGTGTTTACAGATGTTCCCTGCCAAGGAGTATATAATGAACAATTTGTACGTTCCAGTGGCCCCATAGTATTCCCCAATCCGTTTACAGATATGGTAGGAGTCTATTTTGGTGGTGTTGGAACTCGGGTAACCATGCGAATATTTGCAGCGGACGGTAGATTTGTGAAAAGTCTGATATTACAAGTAGATGCCAACGGAACCCAAATAGATTTGGCGGCGCTTGCTAACGGACTATACTATGCTCAGTTCACTGGCGTTGGCGTAAATGGAACAGTTAAAATTATAAAGAAATGATACGGAATATCTTTCTAGTGTGTGCTGTTTTAACCCTTTTGATTGGGTGTAGGAAAAAAGATGAGCCCAAGCCTCCAGGTCAGGTGTTGTTAACTTTTCCAGAACAAAATTCAGAATGCACTACGGGGCAGTCTTTGGGTGCAACTACCAGTCGTGTAACGTTTAGGTGGCAGGAGGCCAAAAATGTTCAGACCTATGAATTAAGGGTAACTAATTTAAATACACGCACTACACAAACCATAAGCACAGCAGCAACATCTGCTAATCTTCCCATAGAAAAAGGGGTTCCCTTTTCATGGCAAGTAAGATCGCGTAACAACCAAGTTGAACAGAGTATTTCTAGCGCCGTTTGGAGCTTTTATAATTCAGGGTCTAATACAACTTTTGCTCCTTTTCCGGCAGAAATTAGGAGTCCTAGAATGTCGCAAAGAATTTTTAAGGACCTCAATAATGAGATAACCTTATCTTGGTTTGCTAGTGATCTTGATAATGATATTGAAGCGTTTGATGTGTATCTGTCAACAGAGAATCCACCAGAGGATCTTATAAATTCATTAAGTTCTAATGAATTGGAACAAACGGTTTCCGTCGCATCGAACACGGTATACTATTGGAGTGTAATTACTCTCGATGCTGAAGGAAACGCAACGAGCTCTGGAATATATTCCTTTAAGGTACTTTGATTTTTTGGGAATTAAGAATTGTTAAACTGGTTCATAGTACGCGAAATGCCAGCCAACACAAAAGAAGCGACCACTTCAGCTGATTTTTCGAGTCGCTCTTCCATTTTCGAGTTTTCATCTTCGTCCCATTGTCCAAGAACATATTCTACTTGTCTTCCTTTTCCAAAATCGGATCCAACACCAAATCGAAACCTATTATATGTAGCGCTCTGTAAAAATAACTCTATGTCCTTGAGTCCGTTATGACCACCAGCGCCACCTTTTGTTTTTATTCTTATCGTTCCGAATGGAAGATTAATATCATCTGTGATGACCAGGACATTCTCTAGGGGAATGTTCTCTTTGTCCATCCAATATTTTAGTGCTTTTCCACTGCGGTTCATATACGTAGAAGGTTTTAGGCAAAGCACACTTCGGCCTTTTGTCTTGAATACACCTACATCGCCCAATTTGACCGTTTCGAATATAAACGCTTCTTTTTTTGCTAATGCATCCAAAATTTTAAAGCCTATGTTATGCCGTGTTTCTTTGTATTCGTCTCCAATGTTACCAAGGCCAACAATTAAAAATTTCTTCATGGTATCTTCTTCGATTAAAATGCTATTGTTCTTTTTGAAAAGTAACTTTAGGAATGTAAACATACTTAGGAAAGCTTTTATAGCTTTAAAAATACAAAAGCATCCCGATACCAGTATCGGGATGCTCTATATCAATCTTAAAAAATAACCTTTGGCTATTCTTGTGTTGCTTCTTCAGTAGTTGCTGCTCCTTCTTCTCCTTCTTCTCCTTCTAATTCATCTTCATCCTCATCTACGGCAACCGCAGCACGAGCCATCTTAACTTGTACAACAGTTGTACTATCTGGATGTAAAATAGTGAAATCGTCGTTCAACAAGGAAGCAACTGTGATATTTTCCCCTATCTTCAATTTAGAAATATCTACATCAAAGAAATCCGGTAATTTGTCCGGTAATGCTTTAATAGCAAGTTTTCTTTTTCTAAACAGTAAACGTCCACCGTTTCTTACCCCTGGAGAATTCCCTTCTAAACGTACAGGAATATCCATGGTAACTTCTTTGTCATCGAATAGTTGATAAAAATCTATATGCAAAATTTTATCCGTAACTGGATGAAATTGAATATCCTGCATAATAGCTTTTAATTTACCTTCACCCAAGTCAACCTTAACAGTATGCGCGGCTGCGGTGTACACTAAATCTCTGAACGCTAGTTCGTGTGCTGAAAAGTGTAGTGGTTTTTCCCCTCCGTATACTACGCAAGGAACCATTCCAGCATTACGTAAGGCTTTTGTTGCTTTTTTGCCCACGCTTTCTCTTTGTGATCCTTTAATTGTAATTGACTTCATGATATATATTAAAAATTAATAATTCTAAATTTTTTTCTCTACTTACATGAGAAATTTGGAGGAAATGGAATTGTTATTGTGCACCTTGTCCATAACCTCGGCGAATAGGTCTGCACAACTAAGTACACGAACCTTGTCACTTTTTATTTCAACAGGAATAGAATCTGTTATGATTAATTCCTTTAATTGTGATTTTTCGATTTTATCATACGCGTCACCTGATAACAATCCATGTGTTGTTATAGCGCGAACGCTTATAGCACCGCGTTCCATCATTAAATCCGCTGCCTTTGTTAGTGTTCCTGCAGTATCTACCATGTCATCTACTAGAACCACGTTTTTTCCCTGTACATCGCCAATAAGCTCCATGTGACTAATTACATTAGCTTTTGCCCTTTGTTTGTAACAAACCACAACATCACTTTCCAATGCTTTGGAGTATGCATAGGCTCTTTTGGAGCCTCCCATATCTGGGGAAGCGATTGTAAGGTTGTCTAGGCCTAAGTTTTTCAAGTAAGGTAAAAATAGGGTTGAGGCAAAAAGATGATCCACAGGTTTTTCAAAAAATCCTTGTATCTGATCTGCATGCAAGTCCATTGTAATGATTCGTGTTGCACCAGCAGTTTCTAGCATTTTAGCAACTAGCTTTGCGGCAATAGGTACTCTTGGTTTATCTTTTCTATCTTGTCTTGCCCAACCAAAGTATGGCATAACAGCTGTTATATGCCTTGCAGATGCTCTTTTGGCAGCATCTATCATCAATAACATTTCCATTAGGTTTTCAGGACCTGGATGTGTGGAGCCAATTATAAAAATCCTGGTACCTCTAATCGATTCTTCAAATGAAGGTTGAAATTCACCATCACTGTATCGCGAAAAAAGAACATTACCAAGCTCAGCTCCGTATGCTTTGGCAATTTTTTTACCTAATTCTGTACTTTGCGTACATGCGAAAATTTTTGGCTCAGGAACGTGGTATGGCATAGTTTACAAAATTGTGTCGTTAGAACAGTATGGAATGGCTCTTAATACCCCTGATTTCTAAGGAGGTGCAAATTTAAAAATTAAATTGGGTTGCTAACCTATAAATGTCAATAAATTTGTAGCTGTAACCGAATATTTTTTTAATTTTGCAGTCCTATCTTTTAAAATGCTCGAGTGGCGGAACTGGTAGACGCGCTGGATTCAAAATCCAGTTCTTCGGA
>CBDUKC010000050.1:0-14624 GCA_965367705.1 uncultured Maribacter sp.
ATGGGGAAATTCAATATGAACGATATTTCTCTAAAGGTAGTTATTTTGAAAACGAGCCTACCTAATTTACTCAAACTTCTATAATTTCATTACTTATATATTACAAGATGCAGTTTCTGTAATGCCTACTGATTTCCAAGTCTCATTTTTTGGTATATTCGTTATCAATAGCTATGTAACTAGCTTCCGTTCCATTAAAAATTGACTTTATGAGAACCACCTTAAAAATTTCAATTTTTGCCTTTCTGTTCTGTAAAATGTCTCCCCTATTGGCGCAAGACAATTACCACTACCAAACCGATTTCTCAACTGAAAATTTTGAGGAGCGCAGATCAAAAATTTTCGATGCTATTGGGAATACGTCCATTGCACTCATTCAAGGCGCCGCTGGGCATGCCGGGTTTAGCGTCTTTAGACAATCTAACACCTTCTATTATTTAACTGGCTTAGAATCAGATCACGCATATCTTTTGCTTAATGGCAAAAACAAACAAGCAACTTTATACTTGCCACACAGGGACAAAGGCAGAGAACGAGGACAAGGGAAAATTCTTTCTGCAGAAGATGAAGAATTAGTAAAGCAGCTAACTGGTGTAAACCATGTTAAAGGCTATGAGTTTCTATCTTCAGATTTGCTAAGAACAGGACTCATAAAAGCAGACGCGCCAACATTATACACCCCATTGAGCCCAGCTGAAACTGGTAATGATAGTAGAGATGAGCTATTATACGGTCAAGCACGCACAGCTGCAGACCCTTGGGACGGAAGCGCATCCAAGGAATCCTTATTTATTGATAAGTTAACTTCTCAATACCCACAATTCCAAATAAGTGACCTCTCTCCTATTTTAGATGAAATGCGACTTATAAAAAGTAAGGAAGAAATCTTACTGATTAGGAAAGCTACACAGATTGCAGGATTGGGAATTATGGAATCCATGCGATCTACAAAACCAGGTATTTACGAATATCAGTTAGACGCCGCCGCTAAATATATTTTTTATGTAAACGGAGCTCGTGGAGATGGCTATGCTTCCATTATTGGTGGAGGTACTAATGCGTATATGGGACATTATTTTCATAAAACAGATATTCTTAATGATGGGGATTTGGTACTTATGGACTATGCCCCAGATTATCGTTATTATACGAGTGATGTAACAAGAATTTGGCCTATAAACGGGAAGTTTGATTCCTCCCAAAAAGCCCTATACAACTATATCGTAGCTTACAGAGATGCCTTGTTCAATTATGTAAAGCCCGGTGTTACGTCAGAGGAAGTGCTGAACATGGCGGCTAAAGACATGAAGGAATATTTAAAAGGAAAAACCTTTGAAAAACCACATTATTTAAAGGCAGTACAAGAAGGCATTAAATTTAGAGGACATTTTCAACATCCTGTGGGAATGGCTGTTCATGATGTAGGCATTGTTCACCGTACTCCCTTGAAAGCCGGAATGGTTTTTACTATTGACCCTATGATTTGGATTCCAGAAGAACGCTTGTATATTCGAATAGAAGATATGGCCCTCGTCACCGAAACAGGAGTAGAGAACTTAAGTGGATTCGTACCCTCTTCAATCGAAGCTATAGAAAGGACAATGAAAGAAAAAGGACTTACGGAATTACGACCCGCTACAGAGCTTCCTTTTAACAACGAATAGTTACCATACTAGGAACTACTCACAAATAATAAACTGTATGAAAAATTGGATGTTACTTTTTATTTTAACTGTATCATATTATGTAGGATTTGCAGTGCCAATATCAGACCCCTATCCAAAAAATCCAAATATTGATGCATTAAACTATCGATTTAAAATCCATGTATCTGATACTTCTGATGAGATACGCTGCGTGGAAACAATAGATATACAGTTTTTGGCGGAAGGCATTACCACCTTACGATTAGATTTGGTGAAGGCTTCTGAAAAATTGGAAGGTAAAGGAATGCATGTAAATACGGTGATTTCTGATGGTACAGAATTAAATTATACACACGTAGATGATGTTTTAACTATTGACCTTCCTAGCAGTTCTGCGCTAAACCAGAGAGCTAGTTTCACCATATCGTATAATGGAATCCCAGCAAGTGGTCTTAAGATTGCAAATAATAAATATGGAGATAGAACTTTCTTTAGCGATAATTGGCCCAATAAAGGCAGGAATTGGCTGGCTACTATTGATCATCCCTATGACAAGGCAATGTGTGAATTTATAGTCACTGCACCAGACCATTATCAGGTGGTATCTAATGGCTTAAAAGTGGAAGAAAGTAATTTAGGGAATGGAGAACGGCTCACACATTGGAAACAATCCATACCTATTGCTACTTGGTTATATGTAATGGGAGTTGCCGAATTCGCCGTACAATATGTAGATCAATTTAAAGGAAAGTCGATAGAAACTTGGGTATACCCGCAGGATAGAGACGCAGGATTTTACGATTTTGCTATTCCTACCAAAAGTGCCTTAGCATTTTACAGTGATAACATTGGACCTTTTTCCTATGAAAAATTAGCCAACATCCAATCCAACAGTGTCAGTGGTGGTATGGAAGCGGCTTCTGCCATTCTATATAGCGAAAGCTCCGTGGTTGGGGATAGAAATGACCGTTGGCGTAATGTTGTCATCCATGAAATTGCACACCAGTGGTTTGGAAATGCAGTTACCGAATATGATTGGGATGATGTTTGGCTAAGTGAAGGGTTTGCCACCTACTTTACCTTACTTTTTATAGAGCAGCATTATGGTCGAGATGCTTTTATAGAAGGCCTAACAAGTAGTAAAAAAACAGTAGATGCCTTTTATTCAAAAAACCCAGATTACACCATTGTACATGATAATCTAGGAAACATGGCAGATGTGGTTACCATACAAACCTATCAAAAAGGCAGTTGGATACTTCATATGTTAAGAGGCGTTGTGGGTACTGATGTTTTCTGGAAAGGCATTCAATCCTACTATACAAAGTATAAGGACTTGAATGCTACTACTGAAGATTTTAGGATAGAAATGGAAGCAGCCTCCGATATGGATCTAAAGCCATTTTTTAATCAATGGTTAAATCAACCCGGGACACTTAAGTATAAAGGTTGGTGGCAGTTTGACAAAAAGAAGAAAGAAATTAGCATCCAACTAAATCAAGTGCAGACCGATGGAAGTTTTTATAAAATGCCCATTGAAATTGCATTTTACGACGCTGAAAACAAGCAACAATTAGTGAAAACTGTTCAAGCTGATGAAAAATCAAATAGCTTCAAGTTTAACGTGGATTTTGAGCCAAAATCTCTAAAATTAGATCCTAATTTTAAAGTCTTAATGGATGCCGACTTTAGAAAAAAATAACAAATTGGATTTCGGATGCTATGGTTTTTTTGTAAAACCTGCATGAAGCATTACACCAGAGGTGTATAGTATTACCACAATTACGACCCATCGTAGGGTATCCATTGGTAAAGATTTTACTATAAATGCTGCAATACATACCGCTACGACACCAGGTATAGCCATGGCTACAGCTGCTTTGCGATTATAAGCTTTTTCCCGAATGAAACGCACAGAGGCAGGAGGCATTAAAAACGCACAAGACCCCATCATAATCGGAAAAGCTACTTGGGGAGACATTCCCAGTGCAAACACCAATGCCATACAAGGTGCATATAACCCAATACCTGCGGTCATTAAGGCACCCAAACCAAAGTTAGCGACAACTGCAATTGCTAGTTTTCCGTTACTTAACCCAATAGCGTCTCCTCCGCCCTGTATCCACTCCATACTCGTTGCCAGCATAAAAAAAGCGGTAACCAAAAGAGCAAAACCCATTACTAAACGAATTTTATTTTCAGACATTTTAGCCACAACACCCGCACCCAATACAGCACCAAGAGCAGCCGACAAAAACATAGCGACCAAAGTAATGGGTTCCACTTCTATAATGGTGATGAAAATTAAAGCCTGTAAAAGTACGGGGAGTGTATTGGCAACATTCATGGTGCCAGGAATATGCCTATCTTTTGTTTGTTTGGTGAATTTTAAGAGGGCGGTTTGTGGGGCGAAGGCTCCTATGCCTAAAACATCAAAAAAATTGACAACGAATCCAATTACAGAAGTTTTTAACCAGCTGCTATCCTCAAGGGTATCTCGATGAGCTAAAAAATCCCGCGCCAACACAATAGCGAACCAAAGTGCCAATCCGGCTAATGCAACCCAAATTATTGTAATCATAATCCTTGTAACTGTATCGTTTAAAATGCTAGTATATGCGCCTATTCCTGTAGATTCTTAAGAATTTTCAAGCACCCACTTCCTAAGGTAATACCTGCCTTATTCCCTCGTGATATGCAGGAAATGAAACCAGGTTGTTATGGTCTCCTTTCTTTATAGTAAAAAATAATTTGCGATCATGCGGTATAACATCGTATAATCTCTTACCAGATTCATAGGGTACTACGGAATCGCTGTTGCCATGAAAAATAGTAATAGGACATCTTATATCTTTAACGTATTCATAAGAAGGAAATGTATATTTTAAAAATAGGGAAACTGGGAGTATGGGAAACATACCTTTTGCTACATCCAATAGACTATAAAACGGCGTTTCCAATACCAATTGTTTGGGCTTATGCCTAGACGCCATGGCTGTAGCTATACCAGTTCCCAGGGATCTTCCGTAAAGCGTGATTTCATTTTCATCATAATGTTTCAGTGTATATTCATAAAACAATTCCGCATCATCAAACAAAGCTTGTGGGCTCAATTTTCCGGTACTTTTGCCGTATGTTCGATAATCCATTATAACTACATCATACTGTTTTTCAACAAAGTAAAGGGCTATCTCTCCCCAACGCGAAAGGTCTCCTGCATTTCCATGAAAGTAGAGAAGAACGCCTTTACTTTCTGAATTTTTAAAATGTAATCCATTTAAAACAGCACCATCGTCTGTTGTTAAATTAAACTCCTTATGTGGCAATGCAAACGAGTATTCATAACCTTGTGGTAACTTGGAAGGAAGGAAAATAAGTTTCTCTTGAAAAAAATATAACATAAGGACACTAAGGATATAAAGGACTCCCAGAAATTTAGCTAGCTTTTTAAGTTTTTGCATGCTTCTTTTTTGAGCCATGTTTTACGTGGATACTAGATCCTTCCAAATTTATAGCTTTTGGACGGGAAGTAATTATATCAGCCAACATTTTATGATACGCTTCAAAGGTGTTCAAATCTTTATGTCCTCCCCCGATAACCGTATGTAATGTGGTTGTTTTTGGACGTATACGAGATAGTCTAACGCTAGTGTTATAAGGAATTAGCGTATCATCCGTGCCATGAATAATATGTATTGGGCAATTAACGTATTTAAGCCATTTGTAGGTTGGCATAGGAAACTTTATCAAGAGCGATAAAGGCATAAAGGGTAAGTATCGTTTCGCAATTTTGCTTAAGCTGTAATAAGGAGCATCTAAAACCAACATCCTAGGGTTATTCATAGAGGCCAGTTTGGTTGCAAAACCAGAGCCTAATGATCTTCCGTATAAAATGATATATTTCTCGTCAACTTTATCCTTGAGTTTATTATAGACTACCTGTAAATCCCTTTTAATAGCTTTTTGAGTACGTCTGCCGGTACTTTTACCAAATCCTCGGTAATCTACCATCACCACATCGTAGCCATGGCGCGTGAAGTCTACTGCAAATTTACCCCAACCTTTAATACTTTTGGAATTTCCCTTTAAGTAAAACACGACACCCTTTGGATTTTCGGTCTTAAATCTTAGCCCGTTAATCACAGCGCCGTCCCTTGTATCAAAATTGTATTCCTCTATCTCTTGGTGCTCATAATAAAATTGAAAATCTTTAGGAAGTTTCTCAGGTTTAAACATGAGATAATCCTGCAAAAAATATACTAGAATATTCAGTGCCAAATAAATGACAAGAATAAGGGTTAAAACATAGGTCCAATCTATTCCAAAAAGCATAGGGATTAAAGTACAAAAATTAACGGTAACTATATATTTTCTTAAAATAGCCGCTGAAAAATCGAATGTCAACTTACCAACAACGGGTAATATTAATTGCTAACTAGAATTATCTTCCGATACATTAAAAATAAGTTTACAGCCAATCTTTCTTTTTAAAATATACTATCATACTTATAAAGAGTAAGATCATAACTCCCCAAACATAATAATATCCATTTTCGGCATGTAGCTCTGGCATGTGGTCAAAATTCATTCCGTATATCCCTGCAATAAAAGTTAAGGGAATAAATATCGATGCCATAATTGTGAGCACCTTCATTACTTCATTCATCTTGTTGCTCATGTTGCTCATATACATTTCCATAAGACTCATAGACATCTCCCTATAAATCTGAAGGCTTTCGTTAATTTCCAATGTATGGTCCAGGGCATCTCGTAAGAATAATTTGGTGTCTTTTGTAATTAGGGGGCTTTCTGAATCAATTAATCTACTAATCAATTCTTTAACGGGGAAAATCCACCTTCGTATTTTCAATATTTCCTTCTTTAGTTCTTGTATGTTCTTGGCTACAATGGGTTTAGGATTGTTATACACCTCGTCTTCCAATATGTCAATTCTTCGATTAATGTGTTCTAATATCAGAAAGTAGTTATCAATGATAGCATCTAACAGGGCAAAAAACAGATAATCCGCTCCTCTATTTCTAATTCTTCCAGTCTTTGATTGAATACGGTTTCGCACACCATTAAAAACATCGTCTTCTACTTCTTGGAAAACAAGTACCGTATTCTCCATTAATACTATGGCTACATGTTCTCCAACTATTTCCTCTTCGGAATTTAGATACAACATGCGGAACACACCAAAAATATACGCATCGTACTCGTCTATTTTGGGTCTTTGTTCTGTGTTTATAGCGTCTTCCAGTACCAAAGGATTTAAACCGAATTGGGTGCCTAAAGATTCTATAAAATGCTCATCGTTAATCCCTACTACATTTATCCACGCAGTTTTATTCGATGCCTTTATATCCAATAAATGTGCAATATCTATAGTCTCTTCCTCTTCAAAACTATCGGTATTGTAAACCGTAGCAAACACCTTGCTATCGGTTTTGTCCTTAGTACCTAGATAGCTTACTGTGCCAGGGGCCTTTCCCATTTTGGTCTGGACCCGAGATACATGCTTCTTTATTTTAGGGAATGCTATTTTTCGTTTTTGTGCCATGTGTACCATATTTGCTTTAAAGATAGTAAAACCGAATAGCTAAACTATTCGAAGTTAAGGGAGTTCAACAGCAGTCCTGATCCAGGTGCTACAGTTGTGAGAACCATGCTTGTATTTGGCGTAAGTGAGTGCTTAACGTCGTCTATAGACAATTCCCTTTTTCCAACTTGAAACAAAGCACCCATCATCATACGGATTTGATAGCGCATAAAACCTTTACCGTTGACAATTAACGCATAGCTTTTGTCTGGAAAAAAATTAGCTGTTAGCACATTATTTGGTACAAGTTCACAGCTTTCTATGGTACGCATCACTTGAGTATTAGGCTGTAATTTGGCCGTGTATGCAGAAAAATCATGAGTTCCAACGAATAGACCAGCTGCGGCTGTCATTAGCGCAATATCTAGGTCAGCTAAAACATTGGCTAAGAAAGGTGCGCAAAAAGGGTGGTTTTTTGATCCATAGGAAAACAAGTATATATATTCTTTGTTTTTACTTTGCTGTATAATATTGAAGTCGGATGTAGTTGGTGTTATTTTCATCACTCTAATATCCGAAGGCAAATTTGAATTAAACAAGGCTATAAAGCCTTCTAGCGGCGGCAGCTCTTGTTCCATTACAAAAAGTTCAAAAGCACCATCTAAAGAAGATACCTTAGCGTCAGTTCTTCCTGCGCCTATTATTTTAAATTGAATATCGGGTAAAATAAACTTTAAGGTTTTAGTGAGCATGCGCTCAATGGTAAGCTGCCCAGGTTGCTTTTGCCATCCGCTAAACCGGAAACCCAAGTACTGCAATCGTACTACATAGTAAAAACGTTTTTTTTGCATATAAGCGACTCCTATTTGTAAATAAATAATTGAAAACGAAGGAACTAAGGGTAAATTATTTTAAGTTACCATACTTTTTTCATACTTTAAACGTACTAATCTAAACCAAATAATCATGAAAACCGCAACTAAAATAAAGCCACCCCTATGGTTCTGGATTCTTAGTACCGTAGCCTTACTTTGGAATAGCATGGGTGTTGCCGCCTATCTGGCCGACGCCTATATGTCAATTGAAGACCTAGAGCAAATGTCCCAAGCAGAGCGTTTACTTTATGAGTCTCAACCCGCTTGGGTAACGGGAGCTTACGCAATCGCGGTATGGGGTGGTGCTTTGGGTTGTCTACTACTACTTTTACGAAAAAAGTGGGCACGTCCCGTATTGTATTTATCCTTTCTAGGAATTATAGCCCAATTGAGTTATTCTATTTTTATAAGTAATGCTTTTGAAGTTTACGGTCCTGGTGGAATCGTTATGCCAATTATGGTTTTGTTAATCGGAATCGGTCTCCTGCTATTTACCAATATGGCGATATCCAAGTCATGGCTGCGATAAACTCATGAGATTCAAAATTAAGGATGGTACCTTTTTTAAACCTTGTACCATAATTACAGCCGTTTATCGATTATATTAAAATAAAGAAACATTTAAGTCGTTAAATTTACATTATATGGTTTACCATATCCCCCTAAACCGGAATATACAATGAAGTTTTTTTACGGCGTTTTACCTTGGAAATCAACACTATTACTATCTGTTTTTATATTAGTATTGGTTGATATATTTAGCTTTTATGGACTTTATACAAACAAGTTCTATGTATTTAAAATAGATAACTACATTATTCCATTATTATCGATTGTTCATTTCGTTTTTCTCTATGTGCTTTGGTTTAAAATAAAAGAAAAAGAACTGAGTGATCCACCAATGCGTAATTTGGAGTACCTACTCTATATTATAGGCGTCATTTATGTGTTTAAGTTTTTTGATACTTTATTTATTCTGTTGACCTACACGGAATATGAAAATTATTTAATACCTGATACCTTTATTCCATTAGGGCTAGGGATACTTTTTCTCTATCTACTACTCCTATTACTTACAACCATAACCATAGCCCACAGGAAGCAACTGGTGGGTACCTACCATTTTGATGACATGAACCAACATGTAGATAATTGGGGAGATTAATAAGGGCAGACGGCATCGGCACCTACTACCGGTTTTACCTTAGAATAACATCCTTGAAATCAAAAACGCCATTACGTTAAACCGATTATAGGTTTGTAATGACGTTTGTAACTACGTTTTATGCCATGACTACCTTAGAGGTCACTGATAAAACTTCCATAAAGATCCTTGAACTGAAATCCGTCCTCAAAACGTTGCTTGTTCAATTTTTTATGCGATACTAAGCCCCATAGTGCCAGTTCCTTTAAAAAATATACATCTTCCTTTGGAAAATCTGGTTGATGCATTTTTACCAACTCGTTCAATGCCGGTATACTATCCAAGGTTCTCTTGTACTCTTCATCTGTAAAATCATCTAGGAGTTCAAAACCTTCCCCTTGAAAAAACCAGTGCAACAATTCATCATAAGGCGTTTCCGCATCTTTGCGTTCCAGCTTATTTATCTCTGGGAAATATACTGGGAATAAAGATTTAACGGCATCGTCAATTAATATTTCGGCCACTCCGTCTGCTCCTTCTTGTTCCCCTTCATATACCAATTCTATCTTTCCGGTTATCGCAGGGATAACACCAAGGAAATCGCTTAAACGTACCATGGTAGTGTCCGCTCCTGTTAGCAAAGACCTCCGTTCCGCAGTACTTAATAAATTTTGAAAAGCAGTAATACTCGTTCTTGCACTAACCCCACTTTTTGCGTCTACATACTCGCTATCACGCGCTTCAAAACTAATTTGCTCCAACAAATCCTTAGCCAAATCTGGTACGTAAACCGATTCTGTTTGTCGTACTTCCAAGTTTGCCTCTTGCTCCGTTATCTTCCGAGCCGTTTCTATATCCTCTGGGTAGTGTGTTAATATCTGAGAACCTATTCTATCTTTCAACGGCGTTACAATACTACCCCTGTTGGTATAGTCTTCTGGGTTTGCAGTAAATACAAATTGAATATCTAATGGCAACCGTAGTTTAAAGCCTCTAATTTGTATATCACCCTCTTCTAAGATATTGAAAAGTGCCACTTGGATTCTGGCCTGTAAATCTGGCAATTCATTGATGACAAAAATACATCTGTTCGCTCGTGGTATCATTCCAAAGTGAATCACCCGATCATCTGCATATGATAATCGTAGGTTAGCCGCCTTAATAGGATCCACGTCGCCGATCAAATCTGCTACGGTTACATCTGGCGTTGCCAGTTTTTCGTAAAAACGATCGCTCTTATGCATCCAAGCAATGGGCGTATCATCACCTTTTTCTTTAATGAGTTCCATGGCAAAACGAGATATGGGTTGCAAGGGGTCGTCGTTGATTTCCGAACCTTCCACAACGGGGATCCACTCATCCAACAACTCCACCATCAAACGGGCCAAACGTGTTTTTGCTTGTCCACGTAAACCCAGTAGGTTGATGTTATGCCGAGAGAGAATCGCACGCTCCAATTCTGGAATTACAGAATTTTCGTATCCCCAAACGCCTTCAAAACTATCTTTCCCTGTTCGTAAACGCTCGCGCAGATTATCTCTTAGTTCATCCTTGATGCTTTTGCTAGCATAGCCAGCTTTTTTTAACTGACCTAAATTTTTAATTTCTGTATGTTTCAATTTCAATTTTTTTGGTAATCCTATTTATTTAAAATTCTATTTGAGCTTCTTCCTTCGGTTGGATTCGTAATCTTCAAAAATCATTTCTCCCAGCCCCTTCAGTCCCGTAAAAAACGCTTTCCCTTTATTCGCTTCAGTAAACTCGCGAATAAACTGCATCAAATAAGGATCTTGAGCAATCATAAATGTGGTTATTGGAATATGTAATTTTCGTGCTTGCCTAGCCATATTGTAGCATTTCTCTACAATAAAATCGTCTAGTCCGGCACTATTTTTATAATATGTTCCATCGGGAAGCCTTAAACAACTCGGCTTTCCATCAGTAATCATAAAAATCTGTTTATTCGTATTTCGTTTTCGACGGAGCATATCCATAGCCAATTGCAATCCTGCAACTGTATTGGTATGATAAGGACCCACTTTTAAATAGGGTAAATCCTTAATAGGTATGGGCCAAGCATCATTACCGAATACTAAAATATCCAAGGTATCTTTTGGGTACCGTGTCGTAATCAATTCAGATAAGGCCATGGCCACTTTTTTTGCTGGAGTGATGCGATCCTCCCCATATAGAATCATACTATGGCTAATGTCGATCATTAGAATGGTACTCATTTGTGCCTTGTATTGGGTGTCCTCCACCACCAGGTCTTCCTCACTTAATTGAAAACTACCAATACCATGGTTTACCTGTGCGTTTTTAAGGCTCTCGGTCATAGAGATATGCTCCAAACCATCACCGTATCGGTATTCCCTAAAATCACCAGTATGCTCGTCCCCTTGACCGGATTTTCCTGTTTTATGGTTTCCGGCACCACTGCGTTTTAGCTTACCAAAAATTTGGTCCAAGGCACGTTGGCGTATAATACGCTCCATTTTTGCGGTGATGGAGATATCTCCGCCACTACCATCTCCTTCCTCTCCATCTTCGCCCTTTCCTCCACCGTTTTCAAATTCCTCCCGAATGTAGCCTTTGGCCTTAAGATCTTCTATAAAGTCCTCAATGGTATAATTCTCATCGGTCAGTTCATACTCCTTATCTAGTTCGCGAAGCCAATCTATGGCTTCGTCAAAATCACCTGAGGTATGTGTAATGAGTTCCTGAAAAATATCAAAAAGTTTATCAAAGGGAGAGATTTCATCGGCCTTGTAGGGCACAAACCGGAATCCTTTTCTTGTATTCATAGCCATAACTATAAAATTAAGACTTTTCAGTTGGATGTACTCCGAATTTAGGAAACGTTAACGTTGTTGTTTAAGCTTCTATTTTTCTTAGTTGTAATCAAGAAACGAAGGTTTGAAATTAATCTGCCGATTCTCTGTTAATAAATGAGGTAATATATCGAATAAGTGGTCTTCAACTTAATATTAGATCATCGGTTCCGTTACACATACAAATGCGTTTTCAAAAAACCATAATCCTACAGCTATGATTAATATTCCTATTGATAAAGCATTCATGTTCTTATTAGTACTTATCCTTTTAACTGGGTGTACGAATGATGAAGTGATAGATACGCTAGAGTCAGATACGATAGAAAACAGTGATGATTCCGACACTGTAGCAAGTGATGATGATAGCTCAGATGAATCAGCTTGTACAGACCCCTTAGACTTTGTTTTTAACGAAAAAGAGGGTCTTGTTCTAGCAGAATTTGAGGATGCCAAATTTACCAATGATTGGAAATTAAAAACCGATGGCGACACCTATTCTGGAGACGGTTATATGGTTTGGGAAGGAAATCAAAGTCTAGGTAATCCCGGAAACGGAACCGCAAGCTTTAAAATAAAAATTGAAACTTCAGGTACCTATCAGTTTATCTGGCACTCTGCGGTAACCCTTGGCGATAACGGAACAGAACATAATGATACCTGGTTGCGATTTAACGATGCAGATGATTTCTATGCGCAGAACAGTCAAGGCACTAGTATTGTTTATCCAAAAGGAACCGGTAAAACGCCAAACCCAGAAGGGGCTACAAAGGAAGGGTGGTTTAAAATTTATAGAAGTGGAAATGACCTGGATTTTAAATGGCAATCTACTACCTACGACAATAATGGGCATGATGTGTTTGTCGTATTCAATAATGCCGGTACGTATCTAATGGAGATATCCGCACGTTCGTCTGGACATGGAATCGACAAATTTGCCCTCTTTCATTCTTCCGTAGAAAAATCAGAAGCCATTACTAGCGCAAATTTCAGCGCTATTAGCTGTGACTAATGAATTATTTAAAAAAATAACAGAGGTACCCGTTGTGCATTTTAATTGTTGTGCGTAACGATGTGTCACTTCGAGTGAGTTTTACGACCTTTTCTGGAGAAAAACTTGTATCGAGAAGTCTTTTAACTGAAAAGGTTCTCGATACATTTGATGTTACAATGAAAAGATTGAAAAATCAAACACTCGAACTGACATTACGTTTAATATTTATACAAAATACAGAACAAGTAACAGACTTATGAAGTTACTTTTGACTGAGACTGGATAAGGTTTAGCATAAAATAGTAGTAATTTCTTGTACTTTAGTGCTGCTATGCAACAAGAACACCTTCAACAACAAATTTCGGGATTCCTGAATACACCAGCGATCTGGTTGCATACTCAATTTGGGATAACTCAGTTCGATTTTCCACAAGTGGATGTAACCGATTTCTCCCCTATTCCCCTTCCACAAAAAATACGACTAGGTCACCAAATGGAACATGTCTGCAAACAGTTGTTGGACCATAACCAAGACTACCAAGTACTATTGCATAATTTGCCTATCCGAGAAGGGAAACAGACCATTGGAGAAATCGATTTTATTTTAAAGGAAAAAACCACACAGCAACTCATACACGTGGAACTCACCTATAAATTCTACATCATAGACCCGAAAATTTCGGAACCTATACACCAGCTGATGGGTCCAAATAAGCGCGATATGTTCTTTACCAAAATGGAAAAAATAAAGAACGATCAATTTGCCTTACTGCATAGTCAGGCTGGAAGTAAAGCCCTAGCCGATCATAACATAGATAGTAGCAACATACAACATCAAGCCTGTTACAAAGCACAATTATTTGAACCCTACGGAAGTAAACCGCTACATATTAGACCTTTAAACCCCAACTGTATTGTGGGTTACTGGTTACGAATGAGCGACTTGCAGAACGCTGCATTTAAAAATCAACAATTCTATATTCCTACTAAAAGCCAATGGGTAGTTGCTCCGCATGCCCAAGTGGCATGGACTGCGCACTACGAAACCTTGTTAGCAATTAACCTACGCCTAATTAAACAACATGCGCCTATGGTTTGGATGAAGAAATCTGAAACAGATTATGAAAAGTTTTTTGTGGTGTGGTGGTGAGAGAAAATACCAAGTATGAATTTAGGAATACGAAATTAGAAGCGAGACAGGGGTATGTTTTGTAAGCAACAGCTAATTCATAGCTTTTGACAAGTGTGTTTTAAGTAAACCTCATAATTCAGTATCTTGGAGTTTATAGGTGGTATATCATCTATGATGCTATCCAATTGTTGGCAGTAATTTAGAAAAAGAATAACATGGAATTTAATCTTGAACAAGTTGCACTAATTGTTGAAATAATTGGAGGTATCGTAATTATTATTTCCCTCCTTTTTGTTGGGTTACAGTTATTCCCGCCTTCGGCTTAAACAATTGGAGCGAGTACCGAAGAAATACCCTCGCAGAAGAAAAAATATGATCGATGTCAAATTTTAAATACACTATAACTTCATTTAAACCATTAACATTGGTAGTAGCTTTCATACTATCCTTTACTTCCGTT
>CBDUKC010000051.1:0-14554 GCA_965367705.1 uncultured Maribacter sp.
AACTTCCCTTTTCAATTAACCAATAAGGACTGGTATAATTTGTCTCTAACGGAATGGTAAGATTAATGTTTTGCTGTATAAGTGTATTGTTTGCTAATAATACGGCTGCCGATTCACTGTTTTTATTCGCAATCTCCACCGACTCCAGGGTTATCGATACGGGGCTTCGATTTACAACTTCTATAGCAATAGCAACGGATTCGCCAGGATTGGCATAGGCCGTTTTTGAAATTGCCTCCAAATGCAATCCAGTGACAGCGGTTATTATACTTTTTAACTCATTGCTCTTAATCTTTTTCCAGTGTTCATTCTTGACCTGTTGCAGGAGCTTGTATGCTTCTACCAATTGTGGTAAATGCTCGTGAGGGTTTTTAAAGTTGAAGTTGTCCTCTATCGGAGTCAAAAGCGCAGCAATTTTATCGCCACCAATTATTCTACTCCAAGAAGTATTTATTCCTTCGAAAAGGTCGGTTTGGATTTTTGGCAGGTCTCCTTTTAATAATTCTATATATTCAGGTTGGCTACCTCTAGAACTTAATCTTCCAAATCCTTGACACAAGTGTTGGCTACTGGCAAGGGATGCTATCTCATTGTTGGACATTCCTAGGTTGGGGTAATAGGTTCCCACATCCATATTTATCATTTTGGACTTATCCGCTTTATCAAAGGCTTCTTCGCTTCCGTAAAACCACCAGGAAGTATTGAAAAACAGGCGTCTTGGTTGCCAAAGTTCAGTTTCCGTTAATCGATTTGGAAATGCATTAGGGTCATTCGCAAGATCAAAGGCTTCTATGCTTAGCATCGCAGAAGAAGTGTGATGCCCATGTGTAGTCCCAGGATTTCTATGATCAAACCTATTGATGATTACATCCGGTTTAAATTCTCTAATTGCGGTAACGACATCACCCAGAATTGCTTCTTTATTCCAGATTTCTAGGGTTTCTTTCGGATGTTTTGAATAGCCAAAATCGTTAGCTCTTGTAAAAAACTGTTCCCCTCCATCAACTCTTCTAGCGGCCAATAGTTCTTGTGTTCTAAGTACGCCTAGAAGTTCGCGTAATTCAGGACCAATTAAGTTCTGGCCACCATCACCCCTGGTTAAGGAAAGATAACCTGTTCTTGCATGTACATTATTGGAAAGATAGGAGATTAATCTTGTGTTTTCATCATCAGGATGCGCCGCAACATAGAGGGCAGTGCCTAGGAAATTTAACTTCTGAACGGCATGATAAATATCCGAAGGAGTACTTTTTTGAGGTGTTTGTGCGTTAGAAATATTTAACAAAAAAAGGCTACAGCCCAAGAAGACCCAAATATGGCGCATAGTGTTGGTTTTAGTCTGGCGTCAAATATAACAAGATTAAAACTTGAGGTCAGGTTTTTACAACTTCTTTAACAAACTAAAGCTCACCTTGCGTATCCAATGGCATATCATCTTTGTATGTGGCAATTAAGATGACACCTTTTTGTAAAACAAGGTTGTTGGGATAGGTTAGAATTTCCCCATTTGCTTTTCTCAAGTGTAAATGAAATGCACGGATATCTTCTATAACAAATGCTTCAATATCTGTTGCGTCACCACCACTTAGTTCTTTATCTAAAATACGAACGGTATTTCCTATTTTAAAGGGATAGGAAAAGAATATGATAACACCAGCGGTTATATTGCTTAAGATAGACCATTGCGCAAAAAGAGCAACACCTATTACCGCAAAAATAGAAGACAATAATACCCCTAAGTCCTTGTAATCCACTCCCCAAATAAAGGTAAACGCTATAATCGTTGAGAACGTTAAGGCTATGGAAATATACTTAACGATTAAGTTCGTTCTAACCGGATTAAAGTCACCTAGTTTCCCCACTTTCCTTGCGGCCGTACTAAATGCGATTTTAAAAATAATGACCACTATCAAGATTACAAGGCTTGATAAAAACTGATTCTGATGGTTAGCGATAAATTCTGTCATAAATTACAATCCTAAACTATCACGCAAAGTTAAATCCTTATTACCATTTTGCCTCCAATAAGGTGTTTTTAAACGTTTTATTTTAGTAGCTGTAGATGTTAAGGTTTGTGCACTTGCGCCATAACCGCTTTTGAAGGAGTCTGTCCAGTTTTCAATTGAAAAAGGGAACATTTCCGTGAAGTTGATAGTCAATGTTCTGCCTAATTCAGGATAGTTTATCTCATAGCTGCTCATACCATCCTTCGTAACCAAATTCCCGTTTGCTCTGTATCCTTTTAAATCTTTATGTGTTAATCTAATATATTCTAAAGAAGGAATCATGGTAAAGTCTCCTATGGGCAGCGTAGATGGATCTATGCGTATTCTGTTCCAAACTTCATCTTCCAAATCAAGTTTTTCTAAAACGATATCTTCATCTGCTTCGGTTTCAAAATAGGAATGTGAACTGATTTGGAATTTTTCTCTGTTGTTTAATTGAGCGTATACCTGCCCGCACCACTCTTGAGATGAAAAAGCCACTTTAATAGCATGCGTGTTATCGTGTACTGGATAAAAAGTGCTGGTCATTATAGAATAGGGGTATATACCCGTAAGATAGTTTTTGGTCGCGTTCAATTTTAATACAGGAATATTATCTGGATTACTACCATCTGCCTTTACTTGTTTATCCTTTAAAAAGGGTTCGGTAACGAATATTTTAACCGCCTTTCCTTTTCTTAATTCACCATATCTGGCTTGTTCTAAATCATAGGAAGTGATTTCGGCACTGCCTGCATACCAATAAGCCTTAAAATCTTTGGAAAGCTCTTTTTTAGGAATCTTAACCAAATCCATATCGTTTGCGACCACAAGCTCATCTTTTTGTTCAGTCAGCTTTTCTTTGCAAGAAGTGAATAAGGTACTTGCAAAAGCCAAAACGATAATTGCAAATTCTATGGTTAGCCATTTTCTAAACATCATAAATACTTTTTTTAAAATTAGTTAAAATCTAAGAAATTGCCATGTGCATTAACGTTTCATAGACCAATTGGGTAGGTAAGCCTACTACATTGGGATAAGATCCTTTTATTTCCTTAATACCTATTAGGCCAATCCATTCTTGGATACCATAGGCCCCAGCTTTATCAAAGGGTTTGTAGGCAGATACGTAATGTTCGATTTCTGCCTCGCTTAATTCCTTAAACTTTACCTGGGTAATACTATTCTTGGTCTGTTGCGTTTTCGATGTAGTAAAACACACCGATGTAATTACCTCATGCCAATCTCCGGATAGCCGATGTAACATCTCTTTAGCTTCTGCCGTAGTTTGGGCCTTTGCTAAGGATTGGTTATTATGCCAAACTACGGTGTCCGAGGTAATTAATATTTCTTTTTCGCGTAAAAGATTTTTAAAAGGCCTCGCTTTTAATTCCGACAGATAATTCGAAATTTCTGCACCTTTCAATTCTCTAGGATAGACTTCATCAATAGGCATTAGCCTAATTTCAAATTCTAGCTCCATTTGCTCCAAGAATTTCTTCCTTCTCGGAGAACCAGAAGCCAATATAATTTTATAGTCGTTTAATTTGTTTTCTAGCATCATTAATCATTTGCGGCACTAAAATGATTCGTCCAATCTCCCCTTACTTTAAGTACTTGCTCTATAACATCCCGTACACAACCATGACCTCCAGATTTATGTGAAATATAGTTGCTAATTCCTTTTACTTCGGGTACGGCGTCTTGAGGACACGTAGATAAGCCAACAACCCGCATAGGCGGTATATCTGGGATGTCATCTCCCATATAGAGTATGTTTTGAAAATCTATGGGTCGATTTGTCAAATAATCATTCAAGGCTTCGATTTTAAGATGCGCTCCCATGTAAATATCGGTAACGCCTAAGCCCATCAAGCGTTTTTTTACACCCTCGTTCGTACCGCCGGTAATAATACAGACATTATACCCTTTGTTCAGTGCAGTTTTTAGGGCATATCCATCTTTCACGTTCATGGTCCGTAACATTTCTCCATCTGTTTGTATGGCCACTGTGCCGTCAGTAAAAACGCCATCCACATCAAAAATAAATGTGGTTATATTCTTTAAAAATTCCTTGTAACTCTTTTCCATTAACCGCTAATATTTAATCTTTATTTGTTTTATGATGTACTGTTTTTAAGGTGATATGAATCCTTAATACTATTACTTAAAAGGGTATATATTTCACGATGTTTTTTTGATTTCAACAGGTTTAGATGCGCATGCAAGGTTTGCTGGTCACCCCTACGGGCAGGTCCTGTTTGTGCGTTCTTAGAATCTAAAAATTCAAGTTTCACAGCTGTTTCCTTTATTAAGGGTTTTAATAATGAAAAATCAAGATGGTTTTCAATACAAATTTCTTCACCTAGACTGTACATATAGTTAGTGAAATTGTTTACAAATACTGCAGAAACATGTAGTGCTTTTCTCTTTGTAGAGTCAATCGATATTATGTTGTCACTAATTTTTTCGCCCAACTGTTGTAAAAGTTGTAAGTCATTGGGATTATTGGCTTCGATACACATTGGAATAGTAGAAAAATCGAGTATTCTGCCTTTAGTAAAGGTTTGAAGCGGATAAAAAACACCATGTCTTTCCTGCGCTTCTAAAACCGATAAAGACACTGCTCCTGAGGTATGTACCACCAATCCTTTAGATACTATTTTCTGATTTACTTCAGCAATAGCGTCATCTTTTACCGCTATGATGTAAATATCAGTTGGAAGCAGTGCATCGTTGTATTTCAATAAACGGCTTTTACTATTGAAAAATTCCAGATGTCGTTTATCCCTTCCTACCACTTGTACAACTGTAACGGATTCAATAGTTGAAAACGCCTTGAACAAATTTTGGGCTACATTACCCGTGCCTAGGATAGTTATAGAAATCATAACACAAAAATACGAAGAAATAAACCATCGGTTTTATATTAAAATTAACACTGTTGTTTAATCTTTATATCGGTTTATTGAACCTAAAAATGCTAAAAAGAGCTTATTTTTGCTCACTAAATTCAATGTCCTTTTCGTATGACAGATTTGTTAAAGAAAATATTCTTCTCTACCCGTTTAATGTCTGTGCTATTTATTGTGTTTGCTACCGCTATGGCTTTTGGAACTTTCATAGAAAGTTGGTACAGTACGGAAACCGCGCGCATCTGGATTTACAACGCAACTTGGTTTGAAGTAATTATGGTCTTCTTCGTTATTAATTTTACCGGTAATATCTTTAGGTATCGTTTACTACGTAAGGAAAAGTGGCCTGTTTTGTTATTGCATGTGTCTTGGATTTTAATTATAGTAGGAGCCTTTGTTACGAGGTATATAAGTTTTGAGGGGATGATGCCGATAAGGGAAGGGGAAACCGAAAAGGTTTTCTATTCTGATAAGACTTATTTTACAGCACATGTAGATGGTAAAATTGAAGGCGAGCCCAGAAGAAAAATCCTTGAAGATAAGTTAATTGTAACGGCAGAAGATATACAGTCTAATCTCCCGTGGGAGTCGGACTTTAATGGTCAACCTTTTACAATATCTTATTCTGGATTTATGGAAGGGGCAAAAGAGGGACTACTGCCAGACGAGAACGGAAATTCATATTTAAAAATTGTTGAAGCCGGCGATGGTCAGCGCCACGAACACTTTTTAGAAAATGGTAAGGTAACAAGTATTCATGGTGTTTTATTTGCGCTCAATAAGCCTACAGAAGGTGCTATTAATATAGATACGAACAGTGCCGTTTACGAAATAGAATCACCTTTTGATGGCAGTTTTATGCGCATGGCAGATCAGTTTCAAGGACAGTTACTTAAAGATAGTATACAACCACTACAACTACGTTCGCTGTATAACACTGCCAATATGCAGTTTGTTATGCCAGATTCCTTGGTGCGTGGCACCTATGGTGTGGTTGAAATTCCAGAGGATGAAAAAACTAAAGTAGATATGGATGCCATGATCATGACCGTGACAACCAATGGCAAATCAAAAGAAGTAAAAGTTTTAGGAGGTAAAGGAAGTACGAAATTTACGGATAAGGTTAGTATAGATGGATTAGATTTTTCCTTGCGGTATGGATCCAAGGTATACGAACTACCCTTTGGTATACAGTTGAACGATTTTATTGCTGACAAATATCCTGGTACTGAAAGTGCGTATGCATCCTTTATGAGCAAAATCACGGTTAAAGATGAACGGTCTTTTGATTATGACGTGTATATGAATCATGTTTTGGATCATAAGGGGTATCGCTTCTTTCAATCTGGTTTTGATCCAGATGAAAAAGGGACCACATTATCCGTGAATCATGATTTTTGGGGTACTTGGATTACGTATGTTGGTTATTTTTTACTGTATGTTGGCTTATTGGGTATCATGTTCTTTGGTAAAACACGCTTCAAGGATCTGGCGGCATCTTTAGAGAAAGTGAAGAAAAAAAAGAAAACAATAGTGGCCACCTTAGCACTTTTAATTGGTCTTTCGTTACCAATGGCTGCCCAAGAACATACCGCTGATGATGGTCATGGTCACTCCGATTCTATTTCGAGTGCCAGTACCAAGGCACCGACACAAAAACAAGTAGATTCCTTAATACAGGCTACTATTGTTAGCAAGGAACATGCCGATAAATTTGGCAAATTGGTGATTCAAGATGACGGTGGTCGGATGAAGCCTATCAATACTTTTTCTTCTGAATTGTTAAGAAAGCTAAGTCTAAAAGATACATACTTAGGCTATAGTGCGGACCAAGTATTTCTTTCTATGATGATGAATCCAGCGATTTGGTATAATACCGAGTTTATTGCTTTGGATAAAAAGGCGCAGAACGACAGTATTCGGAAAATCGTCGGTATTCCAATGGGAAAGAAATATGTAAAAGCTACCGATTTTTTTGATGATAAAGGAAATTACAAATTAGAGCCTTTTTTGAGAGAGGCAACTGCCACCAATAATCCAAATAAGTTTGAACAGGATTTTAAGGATGCGAATATTCGGTTAAGCCTTTTGAACCAAGCATTGGGACAGCAGATTTTAAAGATATTCCCGTTACTTGACGATGAGAACAATAAATGGGTGTCCGCAGTAGAATATAGAGGCGGACAGTTTCAAATTGCAGATTCCCTCTATGCCAATTTTGTGCAAAACGCAATGCCGTATTATTTAATGACCTTGGGAAAAGCGCAGAATACCGGTGATTATGCAGATGCAGATAAATTGTTGTCGGCTTTTCATCAAAACCAAAAGAACCACGGAAGTGAAGTGCTCCCTTCCGATTCTAAAGTTAAGACTGAAGTCTTATACAACAAGTTAGATATTTTTAATCGGCTCTATAGATATTACGCTCTAGTAGGGTTCTCAATGTTCCTTATATTGATATTTCAAATATTCAAGGATAGAGAAATTTGGAAAGTAGGCGTTTATTTTTTCAAAGGAGTAATCATATTATTTTTCCTTTGGCATACCGCTGGGTTAGTATTGCGCTGGTACATTGCTGGTCGCGCTCCATGGAGTGATGCCTACGAAAGTATATTGTATGTTGCTTGGGCAACCATGGGTATGGGTCTCGCATTTGGAAGAAAAAGTAATCTAACCATAGCGGCCTCAGCTTTTGTTACCGCTATGTTACTATGGATTGCGCATCAAAGTTGGGTGGATCCTTCTATTGCGAACTTAGTACCTGTATTGGATAGCTATTGGTTAATGATTCACGTATCGGTAATTGTAGGTAGTTATGGACCATTAACGGTGGGAATGATTCTTGGTGTGGTCTGTTTGATTCTAATGATTTTGACTAATTCCAAGAACAAGAAACGAATGGAAATTAATATCAAAGAACTTACCATAATAAATGAATTGTCCTTAACCGTTGGGCTAATTATGTTGACCATCGGGAATTTTCTTGGGGGGCAATGGGCCAATGAAAGTTGGGGACGCTATTGGGGTTGGGATCCAAAAGAAACGTGGGCGTTAATTTCCATTATGTTATATGCATTCGTGATACATACAAGATTGGTTCCAGGACTTAGAAGCCGGTGGACATTCAACTTCCTTAGCGTAATCACCTTTGGCAGTATTATGATGACCTACTTTGGCGTTAACTTTTATCTCGTGGGCCTACATAGCTATGCTAGTGGGGCACAAGTAATTACACCAACTTTTATTTATTATACTGTAGCCGGTGTATTTGCATTGGGTGCCTTGAGTTATTGGCGTTATAAAGTAAATTATTCTAAATAAAAGATTCCACTTTTGTACATTTATGAAATAAAATAAGTTAGGAAATGAGTTCAAACAAAAAAGGATTAAATACTATCTGTACCCACGTAGGAGAACTGGAAGATAAGCAACATAAAGGGGCTGTTTCGCCACTTTATATGAGTACATCCTACGCTTTTGATGATGTAGATGTAAAGCGCTATCCAAGGTATTTTAATACCCCTAACCAAGAAGGGTTATGTAAAAAAATAGCAGCACTGGAGCACACAGAGGCTGCCCTTATTTTTGGCAGCGGTATGGCTGCCGTGAGCACCGCACTGATGGCTTTTTTACGTGCTGGAGACCATGTAGTATTACAACAGACACTATATGGTGGAACGTATAACCTAGTTACCGAGGAATTCTCCAAATACGGTATTCAATATTCTTTTACCCAAGGATGGGAGGCAGCCGATTTTGAGGATAAAATTCAAGAAAACACAAAGGTCATTTACATTGAGACTCCTTCTAATCCCTTGTTGACAATTACAGATATTGAAGCGGTTGCAACCATAGCCAAGAAACATGGAATTACATCAATGATAGATAATACTTTTGCAAGTCCGGTAAACCAAAACCCAGTTGATTTTGGCATTGACGTGGTAATCCATAGTGCGACAAAATATATGGGTGGGCACTCGGATATATGCGCAGGTGCTGTAGCATCAACCGAAGCTAATATGAATCGTATTTTCCATTTAGCTAAAAATTTTGGTGGTAGCCTTAGCGACTATACCGTATGGCTTTTGGAACGTAGTATCAAAACCATGGGAATTCGGGTAAGGGCACAGAATGAAAATGCCATGGCTATGGCCACTTATTTAGTTGAGCACGAAGATATAGACGCGGTGTATTACCCAGGTCTTTCAACTCATGTTGGACATGCTTTAGCTAAACGACAAATGAAAGGATTCGGAGGAATGTTGTCCTTCGAATTAAAGCCTTATTTAGATGCTTCAAAATTTCAAAAGGCCCTCAAATTGATAAAATCGTCAATGAGTCTTGCAGGAGTTGAAAGTACACTTTTGTCTCCAACACAAACCTCACATGCATTAATGAGTCCAGAAGTGAGAGCAGAGCAGGGGATAAGGGACGGGCTTATACGGTTTTCCGTAGGAATAGAAGAAGTCGCTGATTTGATGCAAGATATTGACCAAGCTATTCACGAGGTTAAGCTTGCAACATCAATCGCAGCAGATTCGTAATCATTTAGTACTCATTCAAATTTGAAATCCAGATGAAACCTATGATGAAATTAGACGTACTCGTATTTGGGGCACATCCAGATGATGCCGAATTGGGAGCTGGAGGCACAATTGCCAAGGAAGTAGCTAATGGCAAAAAAGTAGGAATTGTTGATTTGACTAGAGGCGAATTAGGTACACGTGGTTCTGCCGAGATACGAGATGCTGAGGCAAAGGCCGCCGCTAAAATTTTGAATGTATCCGTTAGGGAAAATCTTGGTTTTAGGGATGGATTTTTCGTGAATGATGAAATTCATCAACTCGAAATCATAAAAATGATTCGGAAATATCGTCCAAAAATTGTTTTATGCAATGCTATTGAAGACCGTCATATCGATCATGGTAAAGGAAGTAGCTTGGTAAGTGATGCCTGTTTTTTAAGTGGCCTGATTAAAATTGAAACCACTCTGGATGGAAAGACACAAGAGCATTGGAGACCAAAATTGGTTTACCACTATATTCAGTGGAAAAATATTACTCCAGATTTTGTGGTGGACATTACCGGTTATATAAAAAAGAAAGAAGCGGCTATTTTGGCCTATGGTTCTCAGTTTCATGATCCGACTAGTACCGAACCAGAAACGCCAATAAGTAGTAAAACATTTATAGAAAGTGTAAACTATAGAGCAAGAGATATGGGCAGGCTGGTTGGAAAAGATTATGCTGAAGGCTTTACAGTTGAGCGTTTACTAGCTGTTGACTGTTTGGATAGTTTGATTTAAGCGCTTTTTTTGTACACTTTTTTTGCTTTTGGAATGGTAAAATAGAAGCTAGACCCTTTGTTTACAGCACTATCTACCCATATCATTCCTTTGTTCTTTTCTACCATTTCCTTACACAATGATAGTCCTAGGCCGGTTCCTTTTTCGTCATTGGTTCCATATGTGGTGTGCGTAGAATCTTTATTGAAAATCTTACCTAATGTCTCTTCGTCCATTCCAATGCCAGAGTCCCGTATGTGTACTTCCCAAAAATTAGATTTTTGAACAGCCCCAACGGTAACCATTCCGTTATCAGGGGTGAATTTGAGTGCATTGCTTAATAGGTTTCTAATGACTATGTCTATTTGGTTACTGTCCGAATAGGTTATGGTGTTAGACTCTATGGTGTTTACTAGTGTAATAGATTTACTTGAAGCAATTTCAGAAAGAAGACCTATGTTTTCTTCTACAATATGTTCTAAAGAAGTGATACCGGGGGCGGTAACCGCACCATTCATTTGTGTTTGTCCCCAGGATAGTAAATTGTTCAGTGTAAAGGCGATATTATCAATATCAGTTTTCAATTTAGGCACAAAAGCAATAAACTCTTTCTCTGTCATCTCTCCGTCCTTAAATAGTTTTATCAATCCTTGAAATGCGCCAATCGGTCCTCTTAAATCATGCCCGATAATAGAAAAAAGTTTGTTTTTAGTTTGGTTAACTTCTTTTAAGTGAATCTCACTTTTTTCCAAATCGGTTTGTTTTGATAGTAATTCCTTGTTCAGCTTTTTCTGTATTCTTTCGTTTCTTCGAATAAGGAAGGTAATACAAAGGAATATGATTAAAATAAACAACGTACTGTATACGTACATCTTCTGTTTTGCTAATGCCTTATCATTCTCTAGAATGAGCTGTTCTTTTTGTTGGTCGTATTCAAACTTAGTTTTTAAAAGCGTTAAGCTTTTTTGATTTTCACTTCTGGATAGTGTATCTGAGATCTGTTGAAACAATTCATGAAAGTATAATGCTTTTTCATATGCTCCTTTGTTCTTATTAATAGCATATAAAATTTTTGCACAGTCCTTTGTTCCGGACATGTAATCCAGTTTAGTAGAAAGGTTCAAGGCCTTATTTGCATAGACTTCAGAAACACTATCATTTTTAGCCCCAAAATTAGCTTCTGCCATACCATTTAATAAAGCAATTTCGGATCGTTCATCATCAATATCTTTGTGTATGAGTTCGCTCTGCTTGTACCAATACATTGCCCAATTGTATTTCTCTTGTTTTAGATAAACCTTACCTTTTATTTCATAAGCATACGCCAACCAATCCATTTTCTTCTCTTTTTCGAAAATACGAATACTACTATTTATGCTAAACATGGCTTGGTCTAACTCTCCCATGTCCGCGTACGCAGATGCCATATTACTCATAGTTTCGGCCATAAAAACTGGATTCCCAATTTCATCATTGATTTTTTTTACTTTCTTGTAAAATTTCATGGCCTGCTCAAAGTCTTTTTGAGACACAAATAGTTCTGCAATATTTTCATTGAGTATAGATTGCATATTTTTATTTTGCACAAGGTCCGCCAGTTCTATGGCCTCTAGATAAAGTTTTAATGCCATTGCGTAGTCTCCTTTGTAGCCATATTCTCCAGCTAAGTCGTTTACTGCGACTAACCTTAAATCTGAATCTTCTAATTCATTTGCTAATTCGGAAGCACTACCATAATGTTCTATTCCTTGGTTATGCTTTCCGTTGTCGGAATAATAATTCCCTAATTGCATATATGCAGTAGCTTGTCCATTTTTATAGTCTGCTTTTTCACTTAGTTTTAGGGCCTTATTAGCCAAAATATAAAGACTATCTGAATTATAAAAGCGTTGTTCCGTAGCCAAGTCAATGAGCTTATTTATATACAGAGTGTCCGTCTCTACAAAAGTATTCTGAGTTTTAAGGTCAATGGTTTGGGCTAAAATATCTTTGGATGCTGTGGTTTGCCCAATTAAGCTTTTTACGGAAAAGAATAGCATTAAAATACAAAGTACCCGCACGTTGGTTTGGGTAAGCGGACTTATAAAGTACTTGGCTTTCAAAAACATTATTCTATGGTTAAGCGAAATCTAAAACTAATAGATAATGTAACGACCTTCTAAATTATGTTGTGAAACATCGTTTTATGTGTGTTTCAGCAGTAAAAATGTGTAGTTTATCGGAAATAAATACTCTAAGCTAAGAATTATTAGTGAATTAGGTTATTAATTTAAGGACTTGAAAATCAGTAGTGATGCTCAAGTTTTATTTATTGTTTTGATAAAACCAACCGTAACTAGTGTCCCTCCGCTAGCCTCGTTTTGAACACTAATATGACCATTATTTTTTTCAATAAGTTCTTGGCATAATAGTAATCCTAAGCCAGTTCCGCGTTCATTGTTTGTTCCAAGTGTCGTATAATGCTCTCTGTTATTGAAAATATTAGCTATTTGTTCTTCTTGTATACCTATTCCGGTATCTTTTACAGTAAGGTAGGTCGTATTTTTATCGACATAAGAATCGATGAGTATAGTGCCATTTTCTGGTGTAAATTTTATTGCATTACTAATTAAATTTCTGAAAATAATACCAAAGTGGTTAGGGTCTACCGTTATCGTTAAGGTGTCGGCCACAAGTAATTGCAAGGCTATCTCTTTTTTGTCCAATGCCTCCGAAAACAAATGTTCAATAACCAAAAGCTCTTTTTTTACGGCAATGTTAATTGGTTTAACAACGTCACCTTTCATTTGGGTAAGGCCCCAATTTAATAAATTATCCAAGGTAAAATGGATATGGTCTACATCCTTTTTTAGCTGCGGTCCATAGGCATAAAAATTCTTAATTTCTGCATCTTTTTCTAAAGCTGTTCCTAATAGTTGTTTAAGTGAAAGAATGGGGCCTCTAAGGTCGTGGCCAACGATTGAAAAAAGTTTGTCTTGGCTACTATTAATTTTATTGAGTTCTTCTTGTTTTGTAGCTAGTACGCTTGTTTGCTTCGCTAGTGCTTTATTGAGGTTCTTTTTAGTTTTTGTGACCGTAAATATTATAAAAGAAATGATTAAGGATGTAACTAGTCCTAAGGTTACCCAGACCATATACGTTTTACGTTTATTGAGTTTAATCTGATTTTGTTCAGCCAGGACTGCTTTACTCTTTTTATAGGATAACTTGGCATTCATCATTGTGATGGTTCTTATCTGTTTCTCTTTTCCAACCGAATCCGAATATTGTTGCGCCAGCTCCAAATATGACAGCGCTTCTGAAGAAAGTCCTTTTTCCTTACTGATATCATACAAAGCGCGGTAACTTTTTGCTAACCCTGATTTAAGCTGGAAGGATTTATATAGTGCTAAGCTTTTGAGAAAGGCTTCCTCTGCACTTTTAAAATTATGTAGCTTGCTATGGGATACTCCCGCATAGTAATATAAGTCCGCCTCTCCTTTTTGATCATTGGTCATAGCGTAAATCATATCAGCTTTATCGAACAAGGAAAGTGCTCTGTCATATTGCCCTGTTTGATTATATACATCTCCTTTGGTGAGGTAAGCGAAAGCCAGTATTTTTAAAGCTTCTACCTGTTGAAGTAACTCAATGGATTCATTTAAATATGCTAAAGCTTTTTCCGGCTCGTTAGTTTTATTATACAGATATCCTAGGTTAACCAAAACGGACACTTTGGATATTATTTTGGTGCTATCGCTAAACTTGGTCCGTGCAATTTTGTAATAATTTAAGGCTTCATCATAATCTTCTAGTATAGAGAATAAAGTTCCTAAGTTGCAAGTCATAATGATGACCATTTTCGCATCATTAATTTTCTTGGCTAATTCAAGGGATTTTTGAAAATTCAAAAATGTATCGGCATATTCGGCTTTTACGAAATGAGCTTGGCCAATTCCGTTATATGCTTTGACAGCAAGCTTATTAAAGTTATGTGATAAAGCCCAGTCCAGTGAAGTTTGATAGTAAAAGATAGCTTCATCCGCTTTGCCAGTAAACAATTCATAGTACCCATGATTTAGAAGGGATTCGAATTTACCTTTATCGTAACCTATCGCTTTACTAAGAGCTAAGGATTCAACTGCAAGGTATTTTACCGTATCTGTTTTGGAGTATTTTAATACATTACCCAATTCTATTAACAGGTCTATATGTCCTTTACTCTCAGGGTTAAAATTCTCAGCAGCTCTAAGCTCCTTTAATTTTAATTTAATTTGACTCGAACTTTCTTGCGAAAAAGTATTAAAACGTCCAAAGAACACGCAGAAAACAACTAAAGCTATATTTTTTATCATGTATTTCATTTACATAAAAACGAGATAACATCTGTT
>CBDUKC010000052.1:0-14488 GCA_965367705.1 uncultured Maribacter sp.
TTTTAGCTTATTGTTCTAGAATGCGCTCATAAGCGGTAATCATTTCTGTCAATATTTCTGGGCGTGACTGGGCAAGGTTTATTTGCTGTTCAATGTCTGTTTTAAGATGGTAGAGTTGGTAAATACTGTCGTTCCCAAGTTCAATATTTACCCATGTATTTACGCGTCTACCTTTGTATGGGGGTATCATGGCCCAATCTCCTTTTCTAAAGGCTGTTCTAGAGGTAGCTTCAAGAATTACTTCTTTCCTTCCTATGTTACTTTTACCCAAAAATGTATCTAATAAGTTTTCGCTGTCCTTCCCTTTTTCTGCGCTACCGACTAAGGAAGCAATAGAGCTTAGCAGGTCTAGTTGAGAAACCAAAGCATCTGATATTCCTGGTTTTATGGTGCCTTTCCAATAGGTGATAAAAGGAACGCGGGTCCCTGCCTCGAACAGACTGTATTTACCTCCACGTAAAACACCTGCGGGTTTATGATCTCCTAATTTTTCAATGGAATTATCATGGTATCCATCATCAACAACAGGCCCGTTATCACTACTAAAAATAATTAGGGTGTTTTCCAGTAACCCTTCTGTTTCTAAAGTTTTTATGAATTCTCCAATACACCAATCTGCCTCTACGATTACATCCCCTCGGGGGCCCATTCCAGAGGAACCAACGAATCTTTGGTGGGGTGTTCTTGGCACATGAGGTTGTTGTAATGCGTAGTAAAGAAAAAATGGTTGCGTTTTATGAGCCTTAACATAGGCTCGTGCTTCTGATAGAAATTGATCTGCCATATCCTCATCCACCCATTTTGCAGTTTCCCCACCCTTCATATATCCTATACGGGAAATACCGTTGACGATACTGTTATCATGGCCATGAGAAGGTTTCATTTTTAATAGTTCGGGATTTTCCTTCCCAGTTACTTCACCATCGAAATTCTCGGCATAGTTAATCTCTATGGGATCCTTAGGATCAAGATAATCTACGTTGCCGTTTTTAATATATACCGTAGGTACACGATCTTGTGTAGCTGCCATGATATAACTGTAGTCAAATCCAACTTCATTTGGTCCTGGACGAATATGTTGGTTCCAATTTACGTTCCCAGTTCCAAGACCTAAATGCCATTTTCCTACAATCCCAGTTTGATAGCCTTTTTGTTTTAATAGTTTTGGTATGGTCAATTGAACAGTATCTATGATCAAAGGGGCGGTCCCAGGTAAGATTTTAGCGCTTTTATTTCTCCAAGGGTAGGTTCCAGTTAAAAGGGCGTACCTACTAGGCGTGCAGGTAGCGGAAGCTGCATAGCCATTGGTAAACCGTAGGCCACCATTGGCAAGTTTGTCTAGATTTGGGGTTTTCAATTTTAGTGCGCCGTAAGCACCTAGTTCCCCATAGCCCAAATCATCGGTATAGATGATTACAATATTTGGATGGGTAATAGCACTTTTGTCTGCTGTACTGGTTTGTCTACATGCACTTAGTGTGACAATACTAAAAATTAAAAAGGCGGCGGAAAATTTCATACGGCAAATAAAGTCTATCAATCAATTTTCTAATATAAACAAATTTGTATGCATTAGGCTGGTATTTGGACTTGCATAATTCTTGTAATTTGGTTTTAATGGTCTTAGGCTCCAAATTTTCAAGTGATTATATGGAGATACCTCTTTTTTGTTAATAACATATACTACGGTCCCTTGTGTACGAGTGGATGAAGCTATTATTTTTGCCAACTTTACAAACGCATGAGAAAACTAGAAATAGGAGATAAGGTTTACAACGCAAAGCAAAATGGATTTGCGGATTTTATTCGTTATTCTTTTTCGGAGGTTGTAGCACTTACCAAGACCTTGGCTGTTTTGAAAAATGGGATAAAGCTGGTTAATGAGCCACGTATCTCATATATTACGGAAGATGTGGGATATTCCGTATCAAGGCAACGTGGCTTGCATTGGCATCTGGTATCCTTAGAGGCCATTAGAAAAGCACAGGTGGAAAACGAAAAAATTGCTGCCTATGATTGGTTCGAGGGTAAAGCGTTTAGCTTGGAAGAAAAGAAATTTATCTACAAACAGTTTAAGAAGTTAGAAACTAGTAATATTTAGTTTGACATCATCATAATTATTTTTATAATCATAAAGGTATTTCTCTATTCAAAACTTTCATGATGAAAAATACACTTAAGGAAATGACCAAACAAACTACTCTAGCCATGGAATCTTGGTTGTCAACACGGTTTTTTAGCTTAATATAAATTGCTTTCATAAACGTAAGGTTTCTACAAAGTTCTCTCTTAATTTTAGTTTGATTAGTAGAAAATAGCCCAATGAATGCTTTCTAGGATGAATAGTATTCCCGGCTTAGATTATCCGGAGTAATTTACCGAACGTCGAGTTTATTTTTTTGATAAAGCCTAAATTTTTAAACCGATGTATTCATATGAGGTGTTTTTAAAGATATGCCTTCTTGAAAGTCTGATTTCAAACCTTATTTTTACAAGATGGAAGAATGGTACTATTATCCGCTACTTGTTTTGGATGATTCCAAGTAATGCTAAAAGATACGTGCTGTGAGTCGAAAGCTTATGATAGTAATGGATTTAGGTATCGAATACTAAATTGAAATTAAGCTCGTTATAGTATTAGTTTTGAAATAATGGAGGAATGGCAGAGTGGTCTAATGTAGCAAATCTTCGGATTTGTGAAGTGTAAGCTTCCGAGGGTTCGAATCCCTTCTTCCTCCGCAATAAAAAGCTTCACGGGGTACGTGGGGCTTTTTTATTTTCAAGTATCCATTGTTTTTGATTATAAAGTTATTATTCTGTATAAGCATTTTAAAATACTGAATAACAATAATTTGAATTTATTTTTTAGCGTGTTATAAGTTCGTTTTAAATTCAACTGGACTTAAGTTCAGTTGCATTAAATTCACCTCCAAAGCGTATGTTTGCAGGATGGAAGAATGGTACTATTATCCGCTACTTGTTTTGGTAGGCTTTGTAGTAGGGTTTATAAATACAGTTGCCGGTGGTGGCTCATTATTGTCACTTCCTTTTCTAATATTCATTGGCTTACCGTCCAATATTGCCAATGGTACGAACCGTGTTGCCATTGTTGTCCAAACAGCTATGGCAACCGCGGGTTTTAAGAGCAAAGGTGTTTCCACATTTCCATTCAATGGGTATTTAGGGATTGCTGCGTTTCTAGGTTCTATTATCGGGGCTTACATTGCAGTAGATATTACCGGAGAGGTATTTAATCGCATTTTGGCTATGGTAATGATTGCTGTGGTCTTCATCATTGTGTTTAGTCCTAAAATGAGTGTTGTTCATTTAGAGGAACGTCTCACGGGCAAGTATCTTTGGTTAGGAATGCTTGCGTTTTTCTTTTTTGGTATCTATGGCGGATTTATCAATGCCGGACTCGGCTTTCTAATGATGCTATTTTTACATTATGTGAATCGAATGTCCTTGGTACGGTCCAATGCCACCAAAGTAGCTGTCGTTTTCTTATATATGATTTCTGCACTGGCCGTTTTTGCATTTAACGATAAAGTGAATTGGAAAATTGGCTTCATTTTAGCTATAGGAAATGGGAGCGGGGCATGGTTGGCAAGTCGGTTTTCAGTTAAAAAGGGTGACGGATTTATAAAAGTCTTTCTTGTTTTCATGGTCGTTATCATGGCGATTAAACTTTGGTTTTTTACTTAGCAGCGGTTTACTTGGATGCATTATGCCAACAATCAGATGATATTTAAACTCGAATTTATTTTCAACTTGTCCTTAAACTTCTATTTGAGCTTATAAAGATGTATCGTAACTTTGAAAAGTAGCTTCGGTAAAGAGCTATAAAAGTTAAAAAACACAGATAGATGCCAGGATTTGAATTATTTGGGGAGGCCGAAAAGGCACAGGTACAGGATGTATTAGATTCAGGTGTATTGATGCGCTATGGATTTGATGGAATGCGAAACGGTCATTGGAAAGCGAAAGAATTAGAAAAAGCGGTAGCCGAGCGTATGCAGACTAAATACGCACAAGTACTCAGTAGTGGGACGGCTGCGCTTACAGTTGCATTACAAGCAGCTGGAATTGGTGCTGGAGATGAAGTGATTATGCCTACGTTTACCTTTGTAGCAAGTTTTGAATCTATACTGGCCATCGGAGCCATTCCAGTTTTAGTTGATATTGACGATACCTTAACGCTAGACCCGTTAGCGGTAGAAAAAGCAATTACCTCAAAGACCAAGGTTGTTATGCCAGTTCACATGTGTGGTTCCATGGCAGATTTAGCAGCTTTGAAAGCTATTTGCAAAACACATGATTTATTGTTGTTGGAGGATGCTTGTCAGGCCATTGGGGGTACATATGAAGGTAAACCCTTGGGTAGTTATGGAGATTTGGGCTGTTTTTCCTTTGATTTTGTAAAGACGATTACCTGCGGAGAAGGTGGTGCCCTGATTACCAACAATGAAAACTATTATAAGAATGCAGACCATTATTCTGATCATGGTCACGATCATATTGGTTCGGATAGGGGAGCGGAGTCACATCCATTTCTGGGCTATAATTACAGAATATCTGAATTAAATGCTGCTGTAGGTTGTGCCCAAGTACAGCGTTTAGATGAATTTTTACAAATTCAAAAGGAGCACTATACTATATTACGGGATGCCTTAACTGGAATCGAGGGAGTAAGGTTTAGGCGTGTCCCAGATGGAGGGGTGGAGAATTACTCTTTTCTAAATTTCTTTCTTCCTACCGAGGATATTGCACGCAAAGCGCATAAGGCATTAGGTGAATCTGGCGTGGATGTTTGTTTTTACTGGTTTGATAATAATTGGCACTACTACCGTAAATGGCAGCATTTAACCAATTTAAACACTTTAGGTAAGTTTCCACAGGAAATAATTGATGGTCTACCCGACTTTACTATTTCAGATTTTTCCAATTCTGATGCATGGATGGGAAGAACCATATCCTCTTTGGTGAAATTAAGTTGGACCAAGGAAGAAGTAAAGCGCAGAGCCAAGTTGTTGGCCAGTGTGATTAACGCAGCTTTAAAGGACTGATTTAATAAGAAACATAATCTACAATTTCTAATCCATAACCTACGATACCAACTCTTTTTGTTTGTTGGGAATTAGTGAGTAACTTCATTTTTGTAATACCAAGGTCATGCAGGATTTGTGCACCGATACCAAAATCTCGGGCATCCATATCTATTTTTGGAGCCTTATAGGTCCCTTGTTTTTGTAATTCTTTCAGTTCTGCCAATCTGGATAATAAGTTTAAGGATTCAGAATTTTGATTTATGAAAACAATGGCTCCTTTTTCTTCCTCGTTTATCGCTTTGAACATATTCTCTAACTTTTCATCCGGACTATTGGTCAAGGTCCCTAAAATATCATTGTTAATTAAAGTTGAGTTGATGCGTGTAAGCACTTCATCCTCCTTGTGCCAATGTCCTTTAGTCAAGGCAATATGAACATGATTGTTTGTGGTCTGCTTGTATGCACGTAGCCTAAATTCACCAAAACGTGTGGTAATATCAAAATCGGTTTCTTTATTGATAAGGCTGTCGTGTTCCATTCTGTAGGCCACAAGGTCTTCAATTGAAACAATCTTTAAGTCAAATTTTTTAGCAACCTTTATGAGCTGCGGTAAGCGCGCCATGGAACCATCTTCGTTCATGATTTCCACAATAATCCCTGCGGGTTGTAAACCGGCTAAACGTGCAAAATCTATTGCAGCTTCGGTATGTCCGGTTCTTCTAAGCACACCGCCTTCTTTTGCAACCAATGGGAATATATGTCCAGGTCTGGCAAGATCATGTGGTTTAGTTTCTTTTTCTGTCAGGGCTAAAACCGTCTTGGACCGGTCCGATGCTGAGATTCCAGTGGTTACCCCTTTACCTCTAAGATCTACTGAGACGGTAAAAGCCGTTTCCATAGGGTCTGTATTATTAGCTACCATCATGTGTAGTCCCAATTCTTTACATCTACCTTCGGTTAAAGGAGCACATATAAGACCTTTGCCATGAGTTGCCATAAAATTTACCGTCTCTGGTGTTGCAAGTTCAGCAGCAGCTAAAAAATCTCCTTCATTCTCTCTGTTTTCATCGTCAACAACGATAATTACCTTGCCTTTTTTAATATCGGCTATGGCGTCGTCTATGGTATTTAATTGTATGGTATGTTCTGTTTTAGTTGTCATCAACTTTCTTTTTCTTCAATTTTTTAAATATCATCTGGACAAAATCGGTTATGATACCAAAGTTGACCATTCCCTTATCTTCCGTAGCTCTTTTTGTAAAGAAAATTCCTAATGGCAACATAATTAGGGTTGATAACCATGCTCCTAAAATAGGATTTATATTTCCCTCTTTCGCATAATTTCCGGCAAATACACCAATAAAATAGTATACTAAAAAGAGCACAATGGCGATTACCATAGGTAGTCCTAATCCTCCCTTTCGAATAATGGCACCTAAGGGAGCGCCTACAAAAAAGAGAATAATACAAGAAAATGCCAATGCGTATTTACTATGTAGCGATAAAATATGGAGGTTATAATTCTTAAATCGGTTTTCCATTTCTTCTTTTTTCCCCCGGATAGAACCTAGAATACTAGAAGTGGAATTTTTTGCATTCGTAACTACCTGAATTTTTTGCCACTCTGGGAACAGGTGCAGAATATCTTGTTTTATAGAATCTTGTTTCACAGGATCTTCTTTAATGGCTTTTATTTTTGCCGTTAAAATAGAGTCTTTCTGGAGGCTGGCTTCATTCTGCACTATGGTCGTGTCTTTCGGTTCTAAATCTATGAAAACACCTACCCTGGAACTTATATTTTTGGAGAAGGCTCTTACAATACTAAAGTTGTCGTTTCGTATGGAATCTATATCAATGGTCAACCTAGATATATTCTTCATTTTTGCGGTACTTATATCGCGCTCTTCGTCCAAATCCACGTTATTGAATTCGGATAGGTCTATATTCATGATATATGTTTCGAAATTGGCCTGGGCGAAGGGAAATTTGAGTTTGTTCTTATTGTTCTTGGTAACAACATCTTCATAGTAGTGGCCATCTGTAAGTAGTAATTGTAAGATGTCTGAGCTTTCATTACTCCGTAATTCTCCTGTTTTTGCTTTTATAACGGTGGTATTTACGTTATTTTTTGCTTTCTGATGTATAATGACGTTTCTTAGGAAGCGATCATTCTCACCGTATTTTTCGTCAACTTTTATATTCATGTCAGCACCCTCGAAATCGCTAAATACGCCCTCCGCAACTGCAACCGCGGGTTTTACTTTAGCAATATTTCGTCTAAGGTTAAATATTTTTCGTTGCGAGAGTGGAATTACGTTGTTAGCAAAAAAGAAGGTGACACCACCCAAGATAGTTACAAAAACAATGAGGCTCAACATTGCCCGCTGTAAGGAAATACCTGAGGCTTTCATAGCGGCAAACTCATAGTTTTCTGCTAAACTGCCAAACGTAAGGATAGAAGATAGTAGCACGGTTAGGGGCAGTACTTTTTCAGTAAGGTCGGGCATTAAATAAAATAAGAACTTACCGATAATAAAGATGTCTAAACCTTTGCCGGCTAAATCGTCAATAAAAAGCCAAATCGTTTGAAATATGAAGATGAACATCAATATCACAAACGAGCTGAAAAAATTAAAAACGAACCTTGATAGTATATACCGGTCTAGAATTCTCAAATGTTCTAATTTCTGATGATATAGTAGCCTTTATCTTTGTGCTTAGCTTCATCAAAAGTAAATAAGGTTTTTGATAAAGGTTGATTCGTTTTAAAAGAATTAACAGTAATAGTGGTCTTGGTTCCGTTCTTTCCCGTTTCAATAAGCTTGTAGATATGTTTTGTTTCTTGATCTATACCTAATAGTCTAGATTTTATTTCGGTATCGGAATCTATCGGAGTTAATTTGACATACTGAATTTTTCGCCCTTGAACGTTTTGCAATATATCCATAGCGTAGTTATGTCCTGACCTATAAAATGTAAGCATTTTTGAGGGAGTCATGGCATTTTCATCTTCGGACTGATCTTCAATGGTCACTTCTTCATTTTCCGGTACAATAGTGTACACTTTATTTCCGTCGAATAGTTGTTGTGAGCCTAAGTAATTGAAGATATACTTTTCACCTGATAAGGTAACATCGCCGCGTGTTTCTTGATTGATGCCAGCCTCCACATTGTTTAGGTCAAATTTAAAATCTACAAATATATTGTCATAGCTTTTTACCTTAGCGTACACCTCGTCAAGAAGGGCTTTGGCCTTTTCTGAGCTTTGCGCATGAGAAACACCTGTTGCTAATAAAAACACGAATAATACCACTACTTTTTTCATTGATACAAATTTATTTCTTCTAAGTATTTTTTGTTTAAGCTATATACCCTAAGGTGTTGCTATACTATTTAGAACGTTTTAGTGCCCTAGTTTCATTCATTATCTAATAATAACTGCAGTGCTACGAGGTCTGGAACCAACACTTGCCTTGCCTTACTACCTTCAAAAGGGCCAACGATACCTGCTGCTTCTAGCTGATCAACAATACGTCCAGCGCGGTTATAGCCAAGCTTTAACTTTCTTTGTATTAAAGAAGCAGAGCCTTGTTGAGCAATTACAATGACTTCTGCTGCCTCTCGAAACTTACTGTCTCTTTCGGAGATATTATTATCAACACTCGTGCCAGAATCCTCTCCCACGTACTCGGGTAATTCATATGCTTCAGGATAGGCACGTTGGCTACCAATATACTCTGTTATTTTAGCTACTTCTGGCGTATCTACGAAGGCACATTGTATACGTGTAACATCGTTACCTTGAGTAAAAAGCATGTCTCCACGGCCTATAAGTTGGTCCGCTCCTTGCGCATCCAAAATAGTCCGCGAATCTATTTTTGAAGTTACCCTAAACGCCAATCGCGCAGGGAAGTTTGCTTTAATGATTCCCGTAATAACATTTACCGAAGGTCGTTGCGTTGCAATAATTAAGTGAATACCAATGGCTCTAGCCAGCTGGGCTAATCTAGCGACAGGGGTTTCTACTTCTTTTCCTGCTGTCATAATTAAATCAGCAAATTCATCGATAACCAAAACGATATATGGCAAGAACTTATGTCCGTCATTAGGATTAAGTTTCCTTGCTTTGAACTTGGTATTATATTCTTTAAGATTTCGAACCATGGCTAACTTCAGTAGCTCATAACGGTTGTCCATCTCTATACAAAGCGAATTCAAGGTATGTATCACCTTTGTGTTGTCCGTAATGATAGCCTCTGCTGAATCTGGGAGTTTAGCCAGGAAATGGCGTTCTATCTTGTTGTAGAGTGTTAGTTCTACCTTTTTTGGATCTACGAGAATGAATTTGACTTCTGCAGGATGTTTTTTATATAATAGCGATGTTAATACGGCATTAAGACCAACCGATTTTCCTTGTCCTGTAGCACCTGCCATAAGTAAGTGCGGCATTTTTGCTAAATCTACCACAAAGGTTTCGTTGCTAATGGTTTTACCAAAAGCAATAGGGAGTTCCATCTCCGCATTTTGAAATTTTTTGGAAGCAATTACAGAGCGCATGGAAACGATAGTGGCGTTTTTATTGGGCACCTCTATACCGATAGTACCCTTGCCGGGTATCGGAGCAATAATACGTATGCCCAATGCTGCCAAGGACAGTGCAATATCATCTTCCAGGTTTTTTATTTTCGAAATACGAACGCCCGCTTCTGGTACGATTTCATACAAGGTAACCGTAGGTCCTATGGTTGCCTTTATTTGTGCGATCCCTATTTTATAATTCTTTAAGGTATCTACAATACGGTCCTTGTTTTCCTCTAGCTCTTGTTGATTAATCGTGATACCGCCAGTAACACCGTGCTGATCTAATAATTCAATCGTTGGGAATTTGTAGTTGCCTAGTTCTAGGGTAGGGTCAAATTCCCCAAAATCATCCACGAGTTTATTAGCAATCAAATCCAGCTCTTCTTGTTCCTCTACAATTTCTTCCACTTCCATGTTCAATGACGGCTCTTCTTCTTCCGGTTCAGTGGGGACTGTAACTTCAAAGTCGTTAGTTACGGGTTCCTTTTCTAAATGTGGTATTTCCGCTTTATGTGTATAGGTGTCAATAATAACGAGTTCTTCATCCAAAGGTAATGGGAGCGTATTTTCTGTATCTGAAACTGTTTTTTTGGAAGATTTAAATTCCGACGATAATGCTTCCTTTTTAGATTTAAAAAAGGAGGCTACCCCTTCTGGTGTAAGCTTAAACAAGCGTACGGCGATAAAAACGAGACCAAAAACAAGTAATAGTAGAACACCTATTTTACCGGCATAATCCTGTAAAAAGTCATTGATTTCATAGCCTATTAAACCCCCTAGAAGCGGACTTTCTGTTGCAAAAAATCCAAGGGTGACCGATATCCAGATGATGAATATGAGTCCCCATATCCATTTTTTTAAAAGCCCGTTCTTATCTAATCCTAGAAACATGTAAATACCACTTATACAAAGTAAAAGCGGAAAGATCAAGGCAGAAACCCCGAAGCCTTTGTACACAAAAAAGTGACTTACGCTGGCGCCAAATTTATTTAGTAGATTTTTTGCTTGTTCGTTTCGGTCCTTGAATTCCGTTAACATGCTTTGATCTTCTTGCCAAGTAAAATAAAAGGAGACAAAGGAGAAAAACAAGGCAATACTAAATAGTGTTAACAGACTTCCCAATATTATCTTATTCTGCTTAGACAAGATAAAGGGTGTTTTCTTCTTAGGAACTTTGGGCTTTCTTTTGGTTGCCTTCTTTGCCATGAACTATTCTATTCTGGGGGCTAAATTACAAATTTACGACCTAAGCCGTCTGCTTTGTGTGTTTAAAAAATCTTAGGAAAATATATAATACAACCAATAATACTGGCAACTATGGAAACCAACATTACTGCACCCGCAGAAATATCCTTGATAAGACCAATTTTTTGGTCAAATTCCGGTTGTACAAAGTCTGATAGTTTTTCAATTGCGGTGTTCATGCCTTCCGTACCTAAAACAAGTGCAATGGCAAAAAGTTGCATAATCCATTCTGTTGTACTGATTTCAAAATAAAAACCCGCAGCGGTCATGATCAAGCCTAAACTTACCTGAATTTTTATACTTGCTTCGGTACGTATCAAAAGTATGGCTCCGCGAATTGCGAAGCCAATACTCTTTATTCTATTCACTAGAAAGGATTCTTTAGGCATAATGTATTGGTACTTTCTACGCCATTAAGGCTTCTAATGCAGCTTTGTAATTAGGTTCATCTACGATTTCAGGCACCTGCTCTGCGTATAATACGGTACCTTTTTCGTCTAGAACTACTACGGCTCTTGAGTGCAGAGGCGCTAATGGACCATCGGTAAACTCGAGATTGTAAGCCTTTCCAAAATTACCATCTTTAAAATCCGAAAGCATTTCAACATTCTCTATGCCTTCTGCACCACAAAAACGTGCTTGTGCAAAGGGTAGGTCTTTAGATACACATAATACAATGGTATTATCCAGTTCTGCTGCTTCCGTGTTAAATTGTCTAACAGATTGCGCACAAGTGCCCGTATCAACACTCGGGAAGATATTTAAAACTACTCTCGAGCCTTCGTAGTCCGCAAGTTTTACTGTTGCCAAATCGTTGGTTGTCAACTGAAATTCTGGAGCTTTACTCCCAGTTGCTGGCAGTGTTCCTAGTGTATTTATTGTATTTCCTTTTAATGTAACTGAAGCCATTTTGTTCTCTTTAAAATTATACCGTGAAATTAAAAAATATAAGTAGAAAATGTAAGTGTTTGGCGAAGTAAATAATGAAAGCAACATGCTTTTAAACATTAGCCGCCCTAAGTGCGTTTTATTATAAGCATAAAGCACTTTTTCTACCTTAAAGAAATGCGGCACACCTAGATACTAACTTAATCGATATAGAAAGGTTAATCGTTTGTTTTACAAGTGTTTAGGGATGCTAAATTAAAGTGTAACAATTCATCGGGTTTTGTGGTGATTCCCGTGGACTATTCTGTTACTTTCGTGGCCAGTTGTTTGATTTTAATTCCTAAAGCTGCAAAAATTAAGGTCATAATTGGACTTAGCCAGTTAAAAATAGCAAACATGAAATATTCGCTAACACTTACGCCCAAGACACCACTATGATACGCACCACAGGTATTCCAAGGCACGAGTACAGAAGTTACAGTTCCCGAATCTTCTAAGGTTCTACTCAAGTTTTCAGGTGCCAGGCCTTTGTCTGCATATGCTTTAGCAAACATTTTTCCCGGTACTACAATAGCCAAATACTGGTCGGAGGCCGTGACATTTAAGGCTAAACAGCTGGCTACTGTACTTGCAAAAAGGCCAAAGGTGCTTTTTGCTAAACCCAGGAGCGCAGCGCTAATACGTGCTAGAGCACCAATGCCATCCATTATACCTCCAAAAACCATAGCGCAGACAATAAGCCATATGGTGCCGAGCATGCCAGCCATGCCTTTGGCTTCGAAAAGATCGCTTAAAGCGGCGTTATCCGTTGGGATTGATGTGTGTACGGTAATTGCTTTTAATATGCCCTTGTAGCCCGATTGAAAGGTCAATTCCTTTGCATTGGTTATACCAGCTACGATATCTGGTTGGAACAACAGTGCGAATGCTCCACCTAAAAGCGTTCCAATAAGTAATGCCGCTAGAGGAGGTGTTTTTTTGACGATTAATAAGATAACTACGAGTGGAACGATAAATAGCCATCCGCTGATATTGAAACTTACTTCAATAGATTTTAAAATACCATCTATATCGGCGGTTCCGGAAGTGTCTAAATTCAGTCCGATGATAATAAAAACGGTTAACGTAATTAAAATGGTAGGTATGGTAGTTATCGTCATGTATTTGATATGACTAAACAATTCACCTCCTGCCATAGCCGGAGCGAGGTTTGTGGTATCGCTCAAGGGCGATAGTTTGTCACCAAAATAGGCACCAGAAAGTGCCGCTCCTGCGGTCATTCCCAATGAGATTCCTAAGGCATCACCGATACCTATTAAAGCAATACCTACAGTAGCGGATGTGGTCCAACTGCTTCCTGTAGCGATGGATATTATGGCACAGATGATTACACAGGCCGCAAGAAAAATGGTGGGGTTTAATATTTGAAGTCCATAATAAATCATAGCCGGAATAATACCGCTAATCAACCATGTCCCAGCAAGTGCACCGACCATTAAAAGTATAAGTAAGGCACCGGTGGTAGATTTGACATTTTCAGCCACTTCTGCAATCATCGTTTTATAGGAAACTTTATTCATGAATCCTACAATAGCTGCTACCGCTCCACCCAGTAATAAGACAAATTGATTGGAACCACTTAAAGCATCATCTCCAAAAACGTATACATTGTAGGCTAACATTCCTACTAAGGCAACAACGGGAATCATTGCTTCCCAGATATTTAGCTCTTTATTTTCAACAATATTTTCGTTCTGTCTATGCTTATTTTGGTTTTGCTTGGCCATCAACGCTGGGTTTGGTTATCCTGTAATATTACAACTTATGGCACGGATGTGCAAGCTGAAAACGAAAGCACTATTTGCGCACCACAGTCTTAGTTTCGAGAATTCCCAACTGCGCCATACAATCCTTCATTTGTTCATAGGTTCTTTGAATATCGTTGTCCAACCCTATAGAAAAACGGATTAATCCGTCTCCTAGACCCATTTCTTTTTGTTCCTCCTCAGGAATTTCGGAAGAGGTGGAACTTCCGGGTGCACTGAACAATGTTTTATAAAATCCTAAACTCACGGCTAAGTAGCCTAACTTCTTGTCTTGCATTAATTCCATTAGGGCATTGGCATTATCTAAAGAACCAACATCTAGGGTCATAAGTCCACCAAATCCATATTGCGGGTTCATTTGATCTTTCATTGTTACATGTCCGGGATGGGAGGTAAGTCCAGGATAAACGACGCGTAAGCCGTCAGCATCAAACTTTTCAGCTAGAAAAAGTGCATTTTCACTATGCTTTTGTATTCGGATGTGTAGTGTGCGCATATTTTTTAATATCGATGCGCCTCGTTGACTATCTAAGGTGCTGCCTAATAGCATTCCTGCACCGTTATTTACATCCTTTAAACTTAGGCAGAAGTCTGTGGTACCACAAACAACCCCAGCAACACAGTCGCTTGTTCCGTTGATGAATTTTGTCAAACTATGAATTACAATGTCTGCACCTAAGCTGGCAGGACGTATGCTTAAGGGCGAAAAGGTATTGTCTACCACCAAAGGCATTTTATGTGCCGTGCTCACATGTGATAAGGCAGCGATATCCGCAACTTCCAACAAAGGATTGCTAACACTTTCACAGTATATCATTTTAGTATTCGGGGTAATGGCATTTTTAACCGCTTCCATATCTGTAATGTCTACAAAAGAGGTTTCTATATTAAATTTCTTTA
>CBDUKC010000053.1:0-14488 GCA_965367705.1 uncultured Maribacter sp.
CAAATCTGTTACATATTGAAAGCTTCTGGTCTGGGTTCCGTCTCCGAAAATCGTGATATCCGGACCTTGTAATGCCTGATTGATAAAGTTGGAAACTACACGACCATCGTCTGGCTCCATTTTGGGTCCGTAGGTGTTGAAAATTCTAATGATCTTTACGCGAACATCGTTTGATTCGTGATAGTTAACGAACAAAGATTCCGCACAACGTTTCCCTTCATCATAACAAGAACGAATACCAATCGGGTTTACATGTCCCCAATAATGCTCGGGTTGAGGATGCATTTCTGGATCACCATAAACTTCGCTTGTAGATGCCTGTAAAATTTTGGCACCAATCCTTTTCGCAAGCCCCAACATATTAATAGCACCCATTACAGACGTTTTTATAGTCTTAATGGGATTGTGCTGATAATGTACCGGAGATGCAGGGCATGCTAAATTATAAATTTCATCAACTTCTATAAAGTAAGGAATAGTCACATCATGGCGAACGACCTCAAAATACGGATTGTCCATTAAGTGAACTACCTTACTTTTTCGACCCGTAAAATAGTTGTCAAGACAAATAACTTCGTTGCCTTCATTTAACAAACGTTCGCACAAATGCGATCCCACAAATCCAGCTCCGCCAGTTACTAATATTCGTTTCATCTAATTATATTTTTAAATTTCTTAGGTAGTTTTATGCTACTATGCTTTGTGTTTTTTCTGTTTTTGGCCCATTTACGGTTTCTCTTCCTATACTATAATACGTATACCCCATATCCTTCATTTCTTCTGGATCGTAAACATTCCTACCATCAAAAATGAGCTTGTTATTCATTAGTTTTTCTAAAATTCTAAAGTTTGGCATTCTAAATTCTGACCATTCCGTTACCAACAAAAGGGCATCTACCTCTATACAGGCATCATACTCATCTTTGGCATATACTACGGTTTCCTTCAAGGTATGCTTAGCCTCTTCCATAGCTACCGGATCATAGACGCGAACCTGTGCACCCATAGCCAACAATTGTTCTATAATAACCAGTGATGGTGCTTCTCGCATATCATCTGTTTTGGGTTTAAAGGCAAGCCCCCAAATGCCAAATTGTTTTCCTTTCAGATTTTCGCCGAAATGGGTTTTTATCTTTTGTACCAGCTTTGATTTTTGGCGATAGTTAACACTTTCTACAGCTTTGAGTACATCTAAAGAATGACCATATTCATCGGCCGTGCGGACCAAGGCCTGTACATCTTTCGGAAAGCAACTCCCACCATATCCTGTACCTGGATAAATAAATTTGTTGCCAATCCGTGCATCGGAACCAATTCCCTTGCGAACTAGGTCAACATTAGCCCCAACCAGTTCGCAAAGGTTGGCTATATCGTTCATGAAACTAATTTTTGTAGCCAGCATAGAGTTGGCAGCATACTTTGTCATTTCCGAAGAAAAAACATCCATAAATAATAGTGGATGTCCATTCATTAAAAATGGCTTATATAATCGCTTTAAAGTTTTTTCCGCCCTATCAGATTCAATTCCTACAACAATACGGTCCGGTTTTAAAAAATCGTCTATCGCGCTACCCTCTTTTAAAAATTCTGGATTAGAGGCTACATCAAACTGAATATCTACCTTTCGTTTTGTAAGTTCTTCTTGTACGGCTGTTTTAACCTTAAAAGAGGTTCCTACTGGAACGGTACTTTTTGTGATAATTACTTTGTAGTCCTCCATGTGTTGACCAATTTCACGCGCAACGCCAAGAACATATTTTAAATCGGCACTTCCATCCTCATCCGGAGGGGTACCTACGGCAATAAAAACGGCATCACTACCCTTAATTCCCTTAGCTAAATTGGTGGTAAAAGTAATTCTGCCTTTCTCCAAATTTCTTGCTAAAAGCGTGTCAAGTCCTGGTTCATAGATAGGAACTTCGCCTTTAAGCAACATATCCACTTTCTTTTTGTCGATATCTACACATGTAACATCGATTCCTGTTTCTGCAAAACAAGTTCCGGAAACCAAACCAACGTAACCCGTTCCTACTACTGTAATTTTCATATTGCTAAATTTTAATTTTTTAACTTATTTTCTTACTATTCTGTAAATATATTCTTACTTTATAGGTAGGTTAAATTATTGTTGTGAAACCCTCCTTTTAAGTTGTGAAAAACCAATAGTATTCTATTTTATTCTTTTATACCCTTCTGAAACGGTACTTTATTCCAACAAAAACTCATGTTAAGTCACTAAAATGTCCTACTAAATTGATTATAGGACCAAATTACAATAGACGTTACGCGCTTTGTATTTAACACGGTGGATGGAGGTTTAGGTACGGCGAGCGGCACTTGAATTACGGCAAGATATTTAAGATGAAAGTATAACGATATTAAAGCATCTAAACAAGGCACAATACAGTAGATGCTTAAAAAGTAACTACCAAATGGCTATTGAATAAAAGCCAAGGCATCTGGAATTTTTCCGGTGCCAATCGTACTTACGATATCAAAACTTTTCATATCAATAACTTCAATCTTGCTAGCGTTGGAGTTGGCAATAAAAGCATATGTCCCATTTGGGTGCATAAGTATATTCACAGGGCGTGGGGTATGATACAAAATCCGTTCTGTTAATGTATGCTTGCCGGGAATGTTTATTGTTTTTATTTGCTCTTTTGAATAGCGGTCATAAATAGAAATACTACCATCGTTTGCATTAGCCACCAAAGCGTATTTTCCATCTATTGAAAACTTAATTTTTAAAGGTTCATTTCCGGTGACTAAGGTGTCCAAAACGGTATTTGTAACCGTATCAATAACTGTGATAGAGTTTCCGTTTTTATTGGTTACCCATACTTCTAAACCGTCTGGGGTGATGTCAATACTTTCCGTTGTTAATCCGCAAGGAATAATTTTTACTACTTTTTCTGTTTTAAGGTCGATAACACTTACGGAATTGGATTGCATATTGGTTACATAGCCCAATGGCTCTTTAGGATGCATTACGGCTAAATGACTTTTCATTTGTTCCGTGGGTATTCGTCTTTCAATACGTTCGGTTTCTATATTAAGTATGGATACGTTATTGCTCACGTAATCTACCAGACCAATTTTATTTGGCTTGAGTATAGACACAAGACCATTAGCGTTCAAACCTCCCTTAATCGCTATTGTTTTCTGAAGGGTATTGGTTTTTGTATTGATGATTTTAATAGTATTTCCTTTGCTGGTACGGTCTCCATAATCCGTAACAATGATATTATTTTCATTGCTTGTTGTGATGACTTCATGAGCCTGTATATCAATAGGGATTTCCGCTATTTCTTCCCCAGTATACAAATCAAAAACTTGAATATCCCTACTCAGTTTGTTTACTATATATAATTTCCCACTTGTTTGTATGGTATACGAAGGTAAACGTACTATAAGCACTACCATTACAAACACCGCATATAGCGAAACTAGTACCATCAAAATACGTTTTATTCGTTTTTTAAGCATATGTATTCGATTACTTGATGAAGGCTAAGCCGTCTGGCATACTACCTGCGTTAATACTGCTGACCAAAGTAAAAGTACTCATATCAAGAACCTCAACCCTACCCGCCGAATAATTGGAAACAAAAGCATATTTCCCATTTGGGTGCATTAAAATACCCACAGGACGAGGGGTACGATAGATGACTTTCTCGAATAGATTCTTCTTACCTGGAATATGCACATTAGCAATTTGTTTTTTGGTTTCGGTATCGTAAATTGAAATCGTTCCATCACTAGCATTGGACACCAAACACTGTTTCCCGTCCATTGAAAATTGTAAGCGCAATGGCTGATTTCCGGTATCCAACCGATTTGTGGTTTCATACGTTTCGGTATCGATTACCGAAATAGAATGGTCATCAATATTCGTTACCCATAGTTCCGAACCGTCTGGCGTGATGTCTATTCCCTCAGCACGATCACTGCACTGAATTACCAAGACTACCTCATTCATTTCCACGTTTATAACACTAACGGAGCCTGAATTAATATTGCTGACATATACCAATGGTTTGGTGGGATGATGCACTAACAAATGACTAAAATCTTGCTGTGTCCCTATCTGCTTTTCTACCCTATCGGTCGCTATATTGACGACCGATAAATGATTGCCCACATCCGTGACCACACCTACGGTATTTTCTTGGGGCATAGTAATAATGCCATGCGGCCTTTCGCTTTCGCCAAGCGCTATCGTTTTTTCTTTGGTATTAGTATCAGTATTAATAACAGTTATACTTTTTGCTGCATCATCCGGCGATCCGTAATTGGTCACCACAATACGATTTGGATTGCTTACCAAAGTTGCCTCATGAGGTTCTATTTCTAGATGTAGTTCTTTGATTTCGGTTCCTTCGAACAAATTAAAAATCGTAATGCTTTTACTTCCTTTGTTTACCACATATAAGGTGCCCTCGGTCTGAATGCTGTACGTGGGTTGTTTTGCAAAATAAACGGTGCCAAGCACCAACAGTATCAAGCCAAAAAAGATGATAACTAGGTTTAATTTTTTCATATCTGGTTTGAATTGAATTGGTCGATAGCATGATGACATGCCCTTGCTGTAATGGCCATATAGGTTAAAGACGGGTTTTGACAACCGGAAGAGGTCATACAGCTACCATCTGTGATAAATACGTTTTTAACATCGTGCATTTGATTGTATTTGTTCAAGACCGAGGTTTTAGGGTCCTTCCCCATTCTAGCGGTACCCATTTCGTGAACCGCGGATCCTGGAGGCGGACTTGACCTATAACTTCCTACATTTTCAAATCCCGCTTTTAATAGAATTTCTTCACTAGATTTTGTCATATGTTCCATCATGGCCAAATCATTGGAACCATATTCAAAATTGACCTTTACCAAGGGCAATCCCCATTGGTCGCGATGTTGCAAGTCCAAGGAAATTTTATTCTCATAATTGGGCAACACTTCCCCACGACCCCCAAGCGAAATCTTCCATTTCCCTGGCGTTTCCAATTGTTCTTTTAAGGCCACACCAATACCTTGTGTAGCTTTGGAGCTCCAGTTCTCCCTACTTCCTTTTCCCTGTATCCCGTAACCTCTTATAAAATCGATCTGTTCGGTTGAGCTAGTTAAATTTTGAAATCTTGGAATATAAATGGTTCCGGGAGACCTTCCTTCATAATACTTATCCAACAAACCATAATACGTACCATAGGTTCCTTCGTTTACCACATGGTCCATAAGATTGTGACCCACTTGCAAACTGGAATTCCCCAAACCATTAGGGAAGGACTCGGAAACCGAATTCAACAAAATAGATGCGGTTGCTATGGCAGATGCGTTTAGGAAAATAATTTTAGCATAAAAAGTGATTTCTTCTTTTGAAATCGTATCGAGTATTTTTACCCCAACTGCCTTCTTTGTTTCTTCATTATAAATCACTTCTTTTACAACGGAGTTTTCCCGTAGGGTTAAATTTCCTGAATCATGGGCATCTAAAAGTGTGGACGAATTACTGCTAAAATAGCCTCCAAAAGGACAACCTCTGCTACATAGATTACGATACATACACGGCCCCCTACCTTTTTTCTTTTCCGTTAGGTTGGCTACCCGGCCATTGATAAGCAAACGATCTTGGTAATGCTTTCCTATGCTTTCCTTTAAATGCTTTTCGACTGCATTCATAGGTATGGGCGGTAAAAATTTACCATCTGGCAAATGTGGTAATGCCTCTGGACTACCGCTAATTCCTACGTATTCCTCAACATAGTCGTACCATTCTTCTAAATCGGCATATCTTATAGGCCAGTCCACACCATGGCCATCCTTTTTGTTCGCCTCAAAATCAAGTTCCGAAAACCTATAGCTCTGGCGCCCCCATGTCAAGGACCGACCACCAACTTGATAGCCTCTTATCCATTTAAAGGGTTTTTCTTGAATATACGGATGCTCACTGTCCTTCACATAAAAATGCTTATTGGTGGCATCACAATGACTGCTTTGAATAGGTCTTTCAGCCAATTCTTTTTTGGATAAATGAGGACCATGTTCAAACTCCCAGGGGTTTTTGGCGGCTGTTGCATAGTCTTTTATATGCTCTACGTTACGGCCTCTTTCCAACACCAGCGTCTTTAGTCCGCCTTCTGTAAGTTCCTTGGCAGCCCAACCACCGCTAATACCGGATCCAACTACGATAGCATCGAACGTATGTATTTCTGTTTGCTTTTCCATAGTATATTAACTTGTTGCCCAGGCTTTTTGGTTGGGCTGTAGTGTTGTAATTGCATTATACCTACCGGGAACAGGTTGATAGACCAATAATTGTGTTGCTCCTAACCGAGAGGTACAATAACCTTCCACGACCAATGATTTGAGGATGGTAAAAAAAGAACGTCCTCTTATTTTTTTATCGATTTTAAATAGTAGGCTATTGGCATCGTAGTTCTCGTCCAAGTTTTGCAAAACGCTTGTTTTTTGTGCCATTGTACACTCTTGGAAACTAGCGTTGTAATCGTTTAAACAGGTTTCCTGTACATCCTCTAATCCGCTAAGAAAATTATAATATTCCTTGTTGGAGGAACAGGATTCCATAAACGAGATAATATAGTCTTGAACCTGCGCGTCTTTTGCCCCAGGGGTTTCCGTTGCCGGGATGATGACGTCTACCAGTTCTGCCAGTAAATTCTCGAACCGTTGTAATTGCCCCCTATTCACGTTTGAAAGTGCATACAAGAATTTAAACCCGGTAAAGGAGGCTAGGCCAAGTCCCGCGATACCTATAATTCCGCCAAGAGCTTTTCTTCTGTTCATCCTATTTACGTATTGCTTATGCTAATTGCTGATTTTTATTAATATCAAAATTTCTGATGTTCCAAACTACTCCCCTATACAAAGCGAATAAGTGGGCTTTATCAAATAGATATTTTATTGTATTTTTTGGAAGTGAGATCGAAAAGAAATACAGCATAGCAAGAAAAAATGTAAGGCCTTTACTGTTCCTTCTTAGAAACAACAACCTATTTCTGTTCATATAATAGGTTTTTAAGGGACTGTTCTTTCCCGTGGAAATAGATTCCTTATGTAGGATGGATGAATTGGGCTGAAAATAAATCTTATATCCCGCCCGTTTCACCCGTTCCGCAAAATCCAGTTCTTCATAATACAGAAAATAACCTTCGTACAACAAGCCTAATTCTTCCAAAACACTTTTACGAATCATCATGCAAGCACCATGCGGATAAAAGGTTTCCGTAACCTCATTAAATTGTCCGTTATCCGTTTCCTTGTAGCCATAATGCCTTCCTCTAGACGTAATAGGATTTATAGGAGATGCCCCTGCATATTGTATGGTATTGTCTTCATAGAAGTACAGAATCTTGGAGCTTACAATGCCTATGGTATCGTCCGACTCCATTAAGTCCACTAGGCTGTCTAGAAAGTCGGGCTGCACTTCGGTGTCATTATTTAACAACAGAATATAATCTCCTTTAGCCTTCTTTAAAGCAATATTATTGCCCCCTGCAAAACCTAAATTCTTCTCGCTAACAATGAGTTCCACTTCTGGATACCGTTCTTTAATTGCATAGGGCGAAGTAGATGGCGAGGCGTTGTCCACGATTAAGGTTTCAAAATTAGGATAGGTAACGTTCCGCAAGGTTTCCAGCATTTCGCAGGTAACCTCTGGCTGATCATAGTTTACACTAACAATCGATACCATAGGGTGTTCAGCTGTTGTATTCATAATTTTTAATTTAATCGGGCTATCGCCATAATAATTCTTAATCGGTCTTTATTTGAGCAATAATCCTAGGTAACCGCAACTCGTTCTATCTGTTCCTAGTTATTTGAATCAATTCAAATTCCTGTATGTATTCGTATTTCATTCTACTTAATTCGCACATAAAACATGACCCAACGGGGATGCTAATTACCTTTATCTATAACCGTTTGTCGCTATCTGATACGAATCATTTTACAAGCAATTCCGATTCATACTCTTCCGGTTTTCTTTCAAAAATTTTGGGGTTGGACATCAATGCCATGGACGAGTAGATCAACAAGGATGTTGGCATACCACCAAATACGGCGTTGCCATAAGAGGCCAACATGATGCCGGCCATTCCACAGATCAATGCGCTCATTTTAATCTTGGTTACTGGATCCCGAATCCTAAACATCACTTTAAAAGATGCCATTCCAATCACGTATAACAGAATAATTAAGTGTAATGTTAAGCCTACTATTCCCATTTCTGCCCAAATCATCACATACCAACTATCCGTGGCCACGTGGGAAAGAAATGCGTTTGGCAAAAATCGTTGCGCTTTGTCGCCCGCGTGGCCAATACCACCACCAAAAGGTCTGGAGGCCATGTACCCTTTTAATATTTGTTGATTGGCGAGGCGTACCTGTAACGATGCATCGTTAGGGTCAAAAGCAGTTCGCATTCGTCTTATTTGCGCATTATTATTAGCTACGGTAGTATATTTAAAAAAGACAAAAATTACAGCTAAAAAAAGGACGCCCATACTTAGTATTCTTACATTTTTCTTTAAAACAAAAAATGTCATAAAACCTGCGAATGGCACCGCAATGGAGCCTCTAGTACCCGATATTAACATACCGTAAATTCCAAGGATTCCCACCGTTATAAAGAACACCTTTGGCAGTCCTTTCTTGGCCGCAGCATAAATAAGGAAAACTACGCCTGCATAGCCTTGGTTACCGCCAAACTGACCGGCATCGCTAAAAAATGAAAATACCCTTAGTTTACCGAACAGAATATGGGTAACCGCACCTCCCCGATCTAACCACGCTTGTTCGGCAAAATCCAACCCAAAAACCATTTGACCGATACCTTTAAGGGTTGCGAGTATGGAAAAAACACCCCATACATAAAGAAAGGTATCCAACCTTTTGTTGGTATTGATAAGCATAAACGTGAGTATGATGAAGAAAAAGAAGTAAAAACCTATCCCTCTTCCGGCAATCCAAGGTTCGATCATTCTGGCCTCGGGATTTGCAATTTGAAAAATGAAATATCCCAACCAAATAATGGCTAAAATGGTAATATCCTGATTGGCGGGAGACCAATCTACCCGCTCCCTAAATCGCTTAAAAATCAGTGCCAAAAAGGTTAAAATCATGAGTCCGTCTATCCCGAACCCTAAAGGAAGGCCCATCACGTAGCGGCCAATACCAAGCACAATAAAGTTTAATCCGATGGTTGCATAAAAACCAAGAACTGGGTTTTTAAAAACGAGATAAATAAAAATACTACCGAAGAAAAGTGCCAAGAGCACCCCTACCCCGGCAATCTCCATTTTTGCAAGTAACAAGGCTATGAGCATTACAGACCCGAACAAGGCTACAACTACCTTGGGTCTGGCCAAATTTGCCGATCCGGATATCTTATCGAAAGGATTTATATGATTGCTGTCCGTATTCAATTTACTTGTTTATTAGGCAGTGCAACTCGTTGCCGGGTGGCCTTATTAAATCCGTTTTTATAGAAGGTAATTCCGCTGGAAAAAATCTCTTTGTAGGACAAATTCAACTCCTTGTTCAAGAAATACATGCCCAGCCAAATACCAAGTAGGGTAAATACAATGGATGCCACTGCAACCAGTAACAAGGATTCAAAAATGAAAATAGCAACAACATCTCCAATGACATTGACTGCTACCATCACAAATACTTTTATAGCATTGATATTGGGTTTATTGATGCTGTCCAAAGCAACCCCTGTCATCCGATCAATTGGCAATAAGAGCCCGTATATAGAAAATACACGAACTATTGCCACCACATTAAACCCTGTATCTGGGTCCACTTTAAGGTACTGCTCGCCAGACAGAAATAAAACCAAATACTCCGCAAACACAAACGTAAACAAACTCATAATGACGAATAAATAGCTAAGTGCCCCTGCATAGGTGTAAAATAATTGCTTGACTTCATTAACTTTTCCTTGCACACTAGCTTTTGACATTTTTGGAAATGCCGTAGCAACAAAACTTCGTAAAGGAATCTGTTGGAGTTCGGTTAGTTTTAGGGGAATACTATAAAGGGCTACGGCAGCACTTCCCATGGGGCTTAAACTAATAATTATGGTATCCGCACTTCGTAATAAGTTACTTCCTATGAGGGTAAACGTGGTGTATTTACCAAAATTCAATAATGTCTTATTGGTTTTTTTACTGGCTTTTGTGATGTATTTAGTACCGTCCCAACCTAGAATAATGCTGATTAAGGAGGTGATGGCATTACCCATCAATAAACCGATTACCAATTGGGTCAAGGTCATTTCCAGAAAAAAGAAATGTACTAAAATGATGATAAAAAAGAATCCGCTTTTTAAGGCTTTGATTGCTAATATTTTTCCGTATTTCCTATCGGCTTGCAAAACAACCAAAGCATTGTTCCAAGGCAAGTTTAAAAAGGCCAGTACCGGGTACCATTTAAAAAAAAGGTGATATCCCGAATTGCTTATGGTTTCGTTGAAAACGGTATAAAAAAACACTAAGAGTACTCCGATAAGGATCGTAGCTCCCAGACCTATTAAAGCGTTTGAACCGATTAATTTTACACGAGCATCGGCATCTGCACCTGATAAAAACCTTATTAAACCGGTATTGGTAATCCCAAACCGAAACATCTCTACAAAAGAACCGCCGGTTACAAACAATACCCATTCCCCAAAAACGTCCAAGGACAAACTTCTAGCCAGCAAGGCAAAACCTGCAATACCTAAAACGGCAATCACAAGGTTCCCTGTTAATGACAGAAAATTATCTTCGCGGACTATTTTTTTGAGTATTTTCATGGGTTCCCTTTTTAAATATGATTTTTAGATAAAAATTGAAACTTGAAAATAGCTTTGAGCTTTTTTCTGAACTTGTTGCGTGTTTTTGGTAAATCTCCCAATACGGATTCAATCTCATTAATGTGCACACCATTTACGATGATGTTAAGCTTGGAGCCACAGGTTTCCTTTACATTGATGAGTGCAGATTCATCCGCATCTGACCATATCCTATTGGCGCGGCAAACAAGAATGTCCAAATCTGCATTGGTAAATAAATCTACGGGGTAATTATTATAAATGATAGCCGGTAATTCTATGATCACAAAATCCGGTGATTTCTTGGTAAACTGTTCCTCTTCCCCTAAAAGGTCCTGATACCTTTTTGCATTATAAAAGTTGCTATCCATTTTATAGCAATAGTGCTCGGAGGTATTTAGATAGGTAGAAACATCGGCCAGAAATTCATTATCCACGGCTATGCGCGTATCTGGATAGCCCAAAATTTTGTTTAGAATAGAAGGCTTTTGCTTTGGTTTTATAGCTGTGGATTTTTTATCGTAATTGAGCAGTAGTACACTTTTACCGTCCTGCTTTAAGGTCTTTGCAATATTGCCCGCTAAAACCGTTTTACCTTCGGATTTTTGGGTGCTAAACACGATAATGGTCTTTGGTTTTTCCTTTATATTTTTGGTGCCGAAAAACTGTAGGATGTTTTGCGTAATCATCTCTATCAGTCGTTTTTGAATGAAGGGAAGGTCAATGCCTCTGGGGTCCAAGATGATTTTAGGTGTCATTCCCAAAGCCGTAAAACCTGTTTCTTTACTGGCCTTAATAGTATTCCTAAGCGTATCATCAAAATACTCCATTACAAAAATGATTCCTAGGGTTAAAAGCCCTCCTAAAAATGCGGCGGCAATGATCAATATGGGTCTTTTTGTTGGGTTGGGAGATAAGGGATAATACGGCGGATCTACGGTTTTTAAACTGGAGGAGAGTTCACTGTCCTGCAGTTTTAGTTTGGCCAAATTAAGTCCATGAAGAATTTCCAAATAGCCCTGTTCCGACACTGCAATCTCACGTTCCAAACGTTTCATATTGGCACCCGCAGGCGCGTAGTTAGCATAGGTTTCTTGAAACTGCTCCTTTTGGCCGTCTATAACTTTAAGTTTCGCTTTAAGGTTTTCCGTTTCTACTACACTGTTCATCCAATCCGGTAGTACTTTTGTGATCTGTAATCCTTCAATTGAGTTTTGATAGGTATACAATTCATCCACACCGTTTTTTATCACCTCGGTCAGTTCCTCGGCTTGCCTTTCTAAATCGCTGATCTTGGTACTGTCCACTTTGCGACTGCTGGATTGCAGTTCGGCCTGGGTTAAGGCCAATTTATAATTGAGGTCGCCCAATTCTTTCTTTTTTTCAAGAAGGCTATTGCTTTTCATTTGGATCACTTCCTGCAGCTGTAACTTATCCTCTAAACGCTTTGTACCTGCCTGAAGTCCTGCCAGCTCCGCTTTTTTCATCTTATAATCTACCTCCAAATCTTCCTTTACTACAGCAACGGCTTTACTTTGTTCGTAGTAGTTTATGATATTGGAGCTCTTATTAAATTCAAGCAATTTAGTTTCGGCCTCATCTAGACTTGCTTTTGCCTTGGCCAATTCATTTTCAAAATACTTGACCACCGTACCGGACCTGTTTTCCTTAATGACCTTGTAGTTTTTTATACAGACAAGATTGTATATGGCAAGGGTCTGCTGACAGATTCCCGGATCGTTTACTGTGTAACTCAATTTAATCAGGTCACTACTATTTATTCGCTGTGCCTTTATATCCGATAATGCTTTTAGCGAATAGTGTTTATTATCGTCATAGCTCAATAATTCGTAGATGTAATTATCGGTGCTACTACGCATCAGTTCCAATAAATTCTGAACCGTCTTTTCGTAATTGGCAGCATTTATTTCTGGGGGAAGTAGGAAATCAATTTCATCCGTATCATCATTCTTATTTTTTGCCACAGGGCCTGTAGCATATCCAGTTTCAACATACGTATATAACTCTTCGGGCACACTGGCCTTAAGCTCATCATGAAATTGTTTTGAGATGTACTTTGGATTTGCCTCGGGTAACATTAAATGCAGTGCCAACAATCGCACGGCGACCTCTTCTTGTGTCTCCCTAGATTTTATAATATTGATCAGGTTATCAAAAGCGGCATTGGTAGCCGGGGTACTAAACTTTTTATCCATCTCTATGGATGAACCAGTGGCCAAACCCGTATATAAAATAGTTTGTGAGGAAAATTCATAAGAGGGGTTCATGGTAAGTACGATGACAAAAGAACCAAGCAGCAACGGCACTACGATTAGTAGGACCAGGTGCTTTACAATAAGTCTTATAAAATCTATTAGTGTCATACCCTTAATTAAAACCGTTTAAATCGAATACAAATCCGGCCATATCTTCCAGCATTTTTTTCGTCGTGATAAATTCAGACAGTGCGGTTTCGTACGCTGCCTCCATATTTATGGTCATTCCGCTTATTCGTACATACTCGGATATGGGTACGATACCGTTTCTAAATTCCTTTTCTACCATTTGCATATTTACCCTGCCGTCACCTAAGCTTTTGGACCGTATTTGAAGTAGCTTTTGCTTTAGCAGTAGTTCTTGATATAGGGTAATGACCATTCGTCTTATTTGCTCATTCTCAAATTCCACCATACTTTTAGCCGCCTCTACCTCGGATTTTGCCAGTTTTATTTGGTTTTTTCTGTTGATGCCATCAAACAACGGGAACTTTAAAAAAAACCCGACACTATAATTAAACTGTTTTGTCGTAGTTAACACTTGGGAGAGCGCATCTCCATCTTCGTTACTGGAAAAATTGTTAAGATTACCGTATCTAGAATCGGCCTGGAAACCTACGTTTCTTGACCAATGAATACGTTCCGTTGCCAATGTAGATTCCTTTACATCAATATTATTATTTCTGAAATTTACCATCGCACTCCGTTTGATAACCGAATCTATAATCACCTCAAGCGTTGGAAAATAAAAGTCGCCGGTTACTATAGTGCTATCCATAGCATCACTAGTTTGCCCCTGTATGTGTTGAAATGAAACGATGATTAAAACTAAAATTGATGGTATTTTAAAAAGCCTGTACATTTTCTATTATGCTGTATCTATTAAAAAATCATATTGATCGTAACTCGGACGGGTAACATTCCTTCACTGCTGTGAGCCGACCCTTTGCCGCCGACCATATAATTTCTCGATAATTGTTAGGCTGCGAGGTTGTCATCCCTATACATTCTCTTTTTGAAAAACCGCCTTAAAGGTTCTTATGATAATCCACATATCTAGCCAAAAAGCATTTTTACTATTCGCCATTTTTACGTACTTATTGTCCAGTTCCTTGCGTTCTTGGGTAGACATTTTAGAGCTTCTTCCCCTAGCTTCGACCTGCCAAAGACCGGTTATACCGGCAGGGCCGTTGAAACGAGTAGTCCACTCATCTGTAGTCAATAGTTCAGCTTCATATAATGGTAATGGTCTGTTACCTACAATAGACATGTCGCCCTTTAAAACATTGATAAGCTGTGGCAACTCGTCAATACTTAGTTTTCGTATGATATGGCCTACTTTAGTAATTCTTGGGTCGTTCTCAAATTTGATAAA
>CBDUKC010000054.1:0-13736 GCA_965367705.1 uncultured Maribacter sp.
GCAAAGGTTCTATTGTTTGCTTGTTCAATGACCAAACTTTGCTTCCCATCAAGAATAGCATCTGCTACCACTACGTTTCTTCTAACGGGTAAACAATGCATGAATTTGGCTTTATCCAATTTTTTAGCCGTCATCATCCATTTGGAATCTTGGTGTAAGACTTGGCCATAATCAGTATAGCTACTCCAGTTTTTTACATAAACAAAATCTGCATCTTTAAGTGCTTTTTCTTGATCGTACTCAATTTTAGTATTTTTTGTAATTTCTGTGTTTAACTCATACCCTTTGGGATGCGTAATTATAAATTCAGCATCTAGTTTTTGCATCATTTCTATAAAGGAATTAGCAACGGCATGGGGTAGTGCCTTAGGATGCGGTGCCCAAGATAAAACAACTTTAGGCTTTTCGTTTGCTGTATGTTCATGGAGAGTAATAGCATCTGCAAGCGCTTGTAAAGGATGTCCAACAGAACTTTCCATATTGACTACCGGAATTGTGGCATGTTTCACAAAACCGCTTAAAACAAGCTCCGCTTCATCTTTTTCTTTATCAGTCAAGGATGCAAAAGCACGAATAGCGACGATGTCGCAGAATTGTGAAACAACACTTGCAGCTTCTTTGATGTGTTCCGATTTCCCTTGATTCATTATGGCTCCATCTTCAAATTCTAGTTGCCAGCCTTCGCTTCCGAAATTCATGACCATGACATCCATCCCTAGGTTTATCGCAGCTTTTTGTGTACTGAGACGTGTCCTGAGACTGTTATTGAAAAATAAAAGACAAATCGTTTTTCCTGCTCCCAGGGTATTGTGAGCGGTGGGATTGGTTTTTAGTGCTCGTGCCTCAGAAACCCAATTGGGCAGGGAGTCAATATCTTTTATGGATAGATAATGTTTCATTACAGTTCTTTTTTAAGTGCTTCAAAGAAGACATCCAAATGTTCCATATTAATATTTAAGGCGGGCAATATTCTTAATACCTTTTTGTCTTTAGCGCCACCAGTAAAAAGATGTTGCTTATAAATCAACTTTTTTCTTAATTCTGCTACCTCAAAATCAAATTCTAATCCCAGCATTAATCCACGACCTTTTACACGTTTTACTTGAGGGATGTCCTTTGCTTTTTCTTTAAAATAGGTTCCCAGAGCTGTAGCATTTTTTAGGAGGTCTTCTGCTTCCAATACTTCTAGAACGGCCATAGTGGCTACACAAGCCAAGTGATTACCGCCGAAGGTTGTGCCCAACATGCCATATCTTGCTTCTATTCTTTCATGGATAAGAACGCCACCTACTGGAAATCCATTGCCCATTCCTTTTGCAATAGTAATGATGTCAGGTTCAATGCCATGATGCTGAAAACCAAAGAATTTACCACTTCTGCCAAAACCAGATTGCACTTCATCTGCAATGAGGATTACATTATGTTGTTTGCATAATTTGGCTATTTTTTGATAGAAAATTGTGGTTGGTTCATCCAAACCTCCAACCCCTTGTATGGCTTCAATGATGACGCCGCAAACATCATCCTTTTCTATTTCTGTTTTAAAAGATTCGATATCGTTTAATGGTACTATAGAAACCTTTTGTTGTTTGTTTAAAGGAGCATTTATAGCAAGGTTGTCCGTTGCTGCAACCGCAGCAGACGTGCGTCCATGAAATCCATTTTTAAACGCAATGACCCTTGATTTACCAGTTTCAAAAGAAGCCATTTTAAGTGCATTTTCATTGGCTTCTGCTCCAGAATTACAAAGAAATAAATTGTACGCTTCGCATCCTGAAAGTTTACCCAATTTCCTTGCTAACTCTACTTGTAAAGGATTCTGTACAGCATTGCTATAAAACCCAATTTTATCCAATTGGTCTTTCAGGCGTTTTACGTAATGAGGATGGGAGTGCCCTATGGATATTACGGCGTGCCCTCCATAGAAATCCAAATATTCCTGACCTTTATCATCGGTCACAACGATTCCTTTGGCGGAAACTGGTGTTACGTTGTAAAGTGGGTATACATCAAATAGGTTCATGTCTTTTTAAGTTCAAGTTTAAATTTCAAGTGTCAAACTTGTCCGTCTTGGGAGGCGTCAAATTCAAAAATCAAACACAAATTCAATTGGTTTAAAAACGTTTTAATTATTTTATTCACTTCTCACTTCATTTCGTTTTAAACTCTGTTATCTTGTCAAAGGAGGCTACAATTCCTTGAATCAGAGATGAGCTTAGTCCCTGTATTTCCATTTCGTTAAGTCCTTGAATGGTACAACCCATAGGTGTAGTGACTCTATCTATCTCTTCTTCTGGGTGATTACCCGATTCAATTAAGAGCCCAGAAGCACCGTTGCAGGTATGCATGGCTAGTTCTTGTGCTTCTTTCGCATCAAAACCTAACTGAATAGCACCTTGTGTAGTTGCGCGTATTAAGCGCATCCAAAAGGCGATTCCGCTGGCACAAATAACTGTAGCAGCTTGCATTTGACTTTCAGGAATTTCCATAGAATGCCCCATTCTATTAAAAATAGCTTTGGCTAAATCAATCCTTTTTTTGCCTAGTTCATTACTGCAAATACAGGTCATGGATTTGCCTACGGATATTGCAGTATTTGGCATGCTCCTCACGATATACGTATCCTTTCCTATAAGCTCTTCTATTTTAGCAATACCAAACCCTGTTATGGTGGATATTACTACATGTTTTTCTGTGAGTAAATCTTTTATGTCAACTAGAATTTCTGCAAAATGCCCTGGTTGAACGGCAAAAATTAGGATGTCAGATTTAGTTACTGCTTCTCTATTGTCTGATGTAACGATAACATTACCATACTTCTCAAAACTTTTAATATCAGTTGTGTCTCTTTTAGTAAGGTACATACTTGTAGCACCATTAGTGTGTAAAATACCTTTTGCTATAGATAGTCCCAAATTACCAGTTCCTATAATCGCTACTTTCATAAATACTAATTTTGCGTTTGTGCCCATGTAGATGGACATATGTTTAATTTAACTTCGTATCATCTAGAATACACCTGCTTTTAACTGCAAGCCTAAATCTTCCTCTAACCCAAAGATGAGGTTCATATTTTGTGCCGCTTGCCCAGATGCCCCTTTCAATAAATTATCAATGGCCGATGTTATTAACAAGGTACCTTCATGTTTGTGCAAATGCACATGGCATTGGTTGGTGTTTACCACTTGTTTTAGATGAATAGACTCTTTCGCTATATGAGTGAATTTGGCATGCTGATAAAAATCGGAATAGAGGTGAATGGCTTCCTCTAAACTTTCTTCAAAATGTAGGTAAGCGGTAGCGAAAATTCCCCTTGTGAAATTCCCTCTATTAGGTAGAAAGAACAATTCGCTCATATCTTTTTGCAAAAAACTAAGGCTTTCATTTATTTCTCCTAAATGTTGATGGGTAAAAGGTTTGTACCAGCTTACATTATTGTTTCGCCAACTAAAATGTGAAGTAGTTGAAGGACTTATTCCAGCTCCTGTACTACCCGTTACAGCATTGATATGCACGTTTGAGTTCAGTTTTTTAGCGTTTGCTAAAGGCAATAACGCTAATTGAATAGCAGTGGCGAAGCAACCTGGATTGGCAATATATTTGGCGGCTTCTATCTTCGTTTTATTCAGTTCGGGTAGACCATAAATGAAGGGTTTACCTTCAAAATTTGCGTTTTCCTCAAGTCTAAAATCATTACTTAGGTCAATGATTTTTGTAGCAGAAGAAAAAGCATGTTCTTTTAAAAATTTTGTAGAATTTCCATGCCCTAGGCAAAGAAAAACTACATCTACCTTTAAATTTACGGTTCCAGTAAAGGCCATTTCCGTCTGTCCCAACAAATCTGCATGCGCGCTTGTCAGTAAGGTGCCAGCTCTAGTACTACTGAACACAAAATCTATCTCCGTTGCCGGATGGTGTAAAAGAATACGGATAAGTTCACCTCCTGTGTATCCTGAACCGCCTATGATGCCTGCTTTAATCATTAATAGTTCTTTTTGAGATTATACTCATACTTTTTCTGGTTATAATAAAGATTTAAGCGCAAACCTTTTAATTGCTTTCTAATTTACGCTCTCCTTTTTAGCATTTTCGTGTTTTAAGTAAACAGCAGTGCTTAACTTTCTTAGTTATGACTGGTTTTCGTTAACATGATTGTAAATCTTACCTGCATTGGATTGTATTTTGATAAATCCTTTTGCTTCATCTGCGGTCCAACCCTTATTTATTTCACCATAACTTCCAAAAGAAGCATTCATTAAATCATGTGAAGAAGAGATGCCGTTTAGTCTGAATTGGAAAGGATAAAGACTTACAAAAACATCACCAGAAACTGTTTTTTGAGTATCCGTTAAAAAGGCTTCTATATTTCTCATAACCGCATCTAGATAATTGCCTTCATGCAATAACATCCCATAAAAATTACCTTGTTGCTCTTTTTGAAATTGTTGCCATTTGGTAAGGGTGTGTTTCTCCAATAAATGGTGTGCCTTGATTATAATTAATGCAGCTGCGGCCTCAAAGCCCACTCTACCTTTTATTCCAATGATGGTGTCGCCAACGTGAATATCTCTTCCTATTGCATATTTGGAAGCCATGATTTCCAGTTTTTCAATATTATTTACCGGAGTGTCATGTTCACCATCTATGGCAATCAGCTCTCCTTTGTTGAAGGTAAGCTTTACCTCAGCAGGTTCTTTTTCTTTTAGTTGGCTAGGGTAAGCACTATCAGGCAAAGGTTTTTCAGAGGTTAAAGTTTCTTCCCCACCTACCGATGTTCCCCAAAGGCCTTTGTTTATAGAATATTTTGCTTTTTCCCAAGGATAATCAACGCCATTTTCTTTTAAATAGGCAATCTCTGCTTCACGAGATAGTTTATTGTCCCGTATAGGGGTGATGATTTTTATTTCAGGCGCAATTATTTGAAATATCATATCGAAACGAACTTGGTCATTTCCTGCTCCAGTACTACCATGGGCAATGTAGTTAGCCCCTATTTTTTTAGCGTAGTTCACTATTTCTATTGCTTGTACAATACGTTCTGCACTTACAGATAAAGGATAGGTATTATTCTTTAAAACATTCCCAAAAATAAGATACTTTACTACCTTGTTGTAGAAGGTCTGTACGGCATCTATGGAGGTATAGGAGGATGCTCCAAGTTCTAAAGCTTTGTGTTCAATATTCTTTATTTCTTCGGGAGAAAACCCACCTGTGTTCACACTAACGGCATGTACTTCATATCCTTCATCTTGTGATAAATGCTTTGCGCAGTAAGAGGTGTCTAATCCGCCACTATAGGCTAATACTAATTTTTTCATATTATTGTTCTTCTAAACGTTCAGGTCAAATCTTGTTGCCAAGGAATTGTTGGTCATTTGGCAGCTCCGCTCCACTTCTTCTGATTACGTTATTTTATTTTTTTCTTCAAAAATAAATTTTCTTTTATACTTCTTAATCGCTTAAATGCTTTCCCGTTGACTTTATTTTTTTTGGGTTCTGGTGTAGCATTGGGGTCGTGTAGCATTCCTGTACAGAGACATAATTTTTGTTCGGTTCGGGTTAGGATATCAAAATTTTTACAGGTTTGGCACCCTTTCCAAAACTCTGGATCGTCCGTTAGTTCTGAAAACGTAACAGGCTTATAACCAAGCCTATAGTTTATTTTCATAACAGCTAATCCTGTTGTGATTCCAAAAATTTTCGCATCTGGAAATTTTTCCTTGCTCAGATCAAAAACACGTTGTTTTATTTTTTTTGCTAGACCCTGTCCTCTAAAGTTCGGGTGTACAATAAGTCCAGAATTGGCCACATATTTTCCATGTCCCCAAACTTCAATATAGCAAAAGCCGGCAAAGGTTTTACCATCTAAAGCTATGACGGCGTTACCATTTTGTAGCTTTTTCTGGATATACGCCGGAGTACGTTTTGCTATTCCAGTACCACGTACTTTTGCGGATTCCTCAATGGTGTCGCAAATATCCTGGGCGTATTTAAAATGTGATTCGTTAGCAACAACAAGTTTCATTGCTATAAGGTTTTAGAATATAATAAATAAAATTGGTTTTGCTTGTGCGGAAATGGACTCACCTATTTCCATAAATAGTTCGTACCCTTACGGGCGACGACGGCGTACTGGAACAAAAGTACTAACCGGAGCAGCTGTCCAGTGAGAAGTATGTGTATGTGCTTTTGTTGTCATTATAATCCAAATGTACAATTAATATCGAATTATCCTAAAGCATCCCCAAAAAATTACAAATATTTCATGATTTGTTACGATGTGTGCCTATTTCGTATATAATAAATCCCAATACTGCGATATATTCAATAACTAGTAGGTAGAGGTTTTCATTAAAATCTATTTGAGAATAGGCAAAATAGCTTAATATCACTACTAGTGACCAAACAAGGGCGTACCTGAAACTTGTAAAGATGGTAAGCATTACCAAGAAAGTAATATACCACGGATGCACTATAGCAGAAAGGAAATAGTAAAGGGTTAATATCCATAACATAGAGGATAGTAGTGTTGGTAGGTCTTGGTTTTTTCTTAAAAAGGTAAATAGCAATACGATACATACGGTAAGTATTGGTGTTATTTTTCCATAAGTTTTAATGAGTTCCCAAGGTTTGGCATCGAACTCAATCCCGATTTGTTTGACGACGTTCCATAGACTTGCATTGAATTCGAAATTAGAAAACCAGAGTCCAATTGTCTTGGAATAGTTAGCTATGAATTCTGAGGAGTAAAACGGGGCAAAGAGGAGCAGGGAGGTAGCCCCAATAATTACATAAAAAATAACACTTCTTTTGAAATTAAAATATTTTAGGAATAGGGGTAAAAAAAGTAATGGCACTAGCTTTATAGATATAGAGCAGGCCAATACGACTCCTGCCCATCGCCATTTATTAATGGAAATAAGATATATTGACCATACGAAGAAGAAAAGCATCACCCCTTCAAAATGGAGGTTACCTGTAAGTTCTATTAGGATTAAAGGGTTTAGGAAATACCAGAAAATTAAATGAGGCGAACGATTGAGTTTTTTTAATAATTTTCTTCCAAAATAAAAAATACCTATATCTGCAAGAATGATAATGCTACGCAATCCGATGATAGCGCCAAGGACACTTTTTCCACCTAAAAATGTCGCCAATGCAAATAAGAGTTGATTTAAAGGTGGATAATTGCTAAAATGTTTGGCGCTTAAACCACCCATACCTTGGTACAATTGTTCGGCATTTGAAATAACAAGATCAGGCTGTGAAATTAAGGTATTGGGCACAGCTACATACGGGTTCATAAAATTTCGGACTAATTCCCCATCCCAAATAAAGCGATAGAAGTCCTGAGAAAGACTGGGCTCAGTAAACAGGAAAATAAGCCTAGAAAGTAAACCTATGGAAAATAGGAAGCTAAGGTTCCATTTTTCGAATTGTATCAGTTTATAACATAAAAAGAACAACCCAGCAAAGAGACTTAGTAGTTTTGGAAAATCACTTCGTTCCAAATGGAAGGCAAACGTGTAATAGAACACCATGCTGATAAAGGCCAGTATGAGTGATACCTTATGGAGTTTTAGGTATGTTATGAATCTGTTGGCCATTAAATGGTATTGGTTATATCAGCGAATTTAACTGTTTTTATGCTGTAGCAAGTTACCGTTCCATCATTTTGCCCAATAACTCTTTCATCATTTTTGCTGCGAGATAAGCAGTCATATCCTGAAAATCTCTATCTGGATTATATTCTACTATATCCGCTCCAACAACTTCAGTATCTATATTTTGAATGATGTTGATAACCTGTCTAGAAGTTAAGCCTCCTGGCTCATGGTGGGATACTCCTGGAGCAAATGCGGGATCAAATCCGTCCATATCCAAAGAAACATAAAGGGGGTTTTTAAACTTGGGAATAGACATTTTATCTAAATGACGCATCTCTTGTATTTGAACCTTATACTTTTTTGCTTGTTCTGCCTGATGTGGGTTTAAGGTACGGATTCCAATTTGAACCAAACGGACAGCAAAACCATGTTCCATGATTCTAGCAAAAGGGCAGGCGTGAGAATAGGGATCGCCTTCATATTCATGATATAAATCTGCATGGGCATCAATATGCAAAATATCTAGTTTTGGGTACTTGTCATGATATGCTTTAATAATAGGGAAGGTGACAGAATGATCACCACCTAACGAAAGAATTTTGTCACTAGATTTTAAATGTTCTCTCGTAATGTTTTCAATATCAAAATATTCAGAAATTTCAAAATCTCCGTTATCCGTAATAGAATCGTTTTCAATAGAAGATCCATCTTCAGAATATAGGTTCATAGAATCGCTGTAAAGTGCTTTTCTAATAAGGGAAGGTGCTTTTGCTGGTCCTTGTTGAAAGGAAGATTTAGCATCCCATTGAATGCCTTGTATGCTTATTTTTGTCATTCGTGTTTGTTTTTTCTAGACATCTAATATATAGCTTTAGGACATCTAAATCCCTTACTCATATTTCCCTTAAAGGAGTTGTTGTATGTTAGAGTAATACCTTAAGTTCTTTCCAAGTGACTAAGTGAATGTCTTCATTCTCGAATTGGCTCATATTCTTTGGGTCGCTAAAGAAATCTAAATCTACTTGCCTCCATTCCCCACCAAAGTTTGGGTGATTTACCGTGATACCTTGCATTTCACTATCGTTAAATGCAGGATGTATTAAAAGCACATTTAGTCCAGGGACTACCTGTTCCGCTGCTTTTGAATAGTAGTCGTATAATGTTCCGTTGGTAAATATATCAAAGTTCCCAATGAGGACTTTTTGCGTTACAACGTCGTCATGTTTAATGTTTTTTTTGGCATCTAATCCGGTCATTTCAATAAGTTGTTCATTTATCATGAGCGGAAGGTTATAGGTTGCCCCTAATGCTCTATAGATTTCAAAAAAGGCTTGATGAGCACCAACACTATACATGTGTACATCCAAATGAGTAGGCTTCAACCCAAATAACAAAGCTTTTTGAATTTGTGCATCAAGTTCTTTGGCCACATGTTCCGGTTTCGCATTTGCCTTGAGTTCGGCTCTTGTTTTATAGAAGTAACCATCCTTATCTACCAAGCTAGGCACCTCAGATATTGGTGTAACCGGTCCAAATCTATAGTTTTCCCATTCGCAGGTAAGGGTTAAATGTATACCACAGTCAAAGTTAGGGTTGCTTTTGGCGAAAAGCGCTATTTCATAATACCAAGGGCAGGGCACCATGATGCTATATGAATTTACAATACCTGCTTGCAAACATTTGATGGTTGCCCGGTTATGTGAATGTGAAAGGCCAGCATCGTCCGCATGAATAATTAATAATTTTGAGTTTTCGGAGTATCCTAGGTGCTCTGCAATGTTCATTTTTTAGATTTTAAAAGGTGCAACTTTTGTCCTTGAAAAAAAGGACCTTGTTACTATAAATTAGATGGTACTATTTTTTTAAAAGTAGTAAAAAACGAATGATTTAATAGCTGCTTTTTACGTGTTCTGTTGAATCGCAACAAAAAAAGGATGACCATTTGGTCATCCTTTTTTTGTTATCTATGTAATGAATATTTTTTATGCTCTAGCTGTTAAGGACTTAAAGAATACAAATCCAAAACCTAAAAACAGCATAAAGTGGAACGGAAACAATCCAAAATCATTTAAGGGTATGGCGCTATACATGCCAAATAGAAAATACACCATTAGTGCAAATTCCAAAATCATATTAGGGGATAGTTTTTTGGTAAGGTATTTATTGCCTTTCCAGCTTTCCGTGAGGTTGTTTATGTTGAATTTTGGCGTGCGAACAAATTCACTCCTTTTTCCCATATGACCCTCCAATACCGCAATGGAATTGTGTAGAGAGAACCCTAAGGCTACAGAGAAAAAGGTAAAAAATATTTTTATATAATCTACAAAATTATCAAAGCCACTTCCTTGAATGCTTTTATAGGTAAACCAATAACAAACAAAAAGAATTATAGTACTTACAATAAAAAAGCTGGTTGCTTCAAAAACCCAACCTAGATGTCCGTAAGCGTTTTTAATGTACAGCATGGGTATGCTCAAAAAAGCGACAATAAATACACATAAGAACATGGAGCTGTTCAATAGGTGCATTACGCCATGAAATTTTGTTTTAAACGGGATGTTTTTAGCTGTAACTACACTCACCACTGTTTTTCTAAAATTCTCTGCACCCCCTTTATTCCAACGGAACTGTTGTGAACGTGCCGCACTGATAACAACTGGAAGTTCTGCTGGAGTTTCCACATCTTCTAAGTACTTAAATTTCCAGTTCTTTAACTGTGCACGATAGCTCAGGTCTAAATCCTCGGTTAAGGTATCACCCTCCCAGTTACCAGCATCAAGGATACAATCCTTTCTCCAAATACCAGCGGTCCCATTAAAGTTAATGAAGTGTCCTTTTGCATTACGGCCAACCTGTTCTAGCGTAAAATGAGCATCAAGTGCGAAAGCCTGAATTTTAGTCAAGGTAGAGTAATCACGGTTGATATGTCCCCAACGGGTCTGGACCACCCCTATTTCTTGGTCCTTAAAGTAAATGACAGTTTTCTTCAACCAGTCTGGAGCGGGAAGAAAATCAGCATCGAAGATGGCAATAAAGTCGCCTTTCGCAATTTCTAAACCTTCTTTCAATGCACCAGCTTTAAATCCAGAACGGTCGGTTCTACGAATATGTGTAATGTCCAATCCCGTTTCCTGCAAGGTGGCAATACTCTTAGCAGTGTCCAGTACGGATTCATCTGTGGAATCATCCAATACTTGTATTTCCAATTTACTCTTAGGGTATTCTATTTTGGCAATATTCTCTAAAAGACGTTCCATTACATATTCCTCATTGTAGACGGGAAGCTGAATGGTAACGAAAGGAATTTCTTTTGGGTCGAGTAGATTGTATTTAGGCGCTGTTTGATTTTGTCTTTTCTGACCCAGATAATTGACCAATAAGTTCAATTGAGCGAGGCTATAAAAGAAAATCAATAGTAGTGAAATACTATAAATTGCGATGATGATGTAAGAAATTGTAAGTCCCATATTATTTTATGCTGTATTTAAATATCCAGCCCAATATTTTTATGCCGGCAAATATACTGCCTTTTACCGTGCCTGACACTTTTGAAACGCCAATTCTTTTTTTGTAACGTACTGGTACTTCGATATATGTCATTTTCTTCTTTAGAATTTTCAATTGCATTTCTACTGTCCATCCGTAGGTTTTGTCCTCCATTTTCAATTCTTTGAGTTTTTCGTATTTAATTGCCCTAAAAGGTCCTAAATCCGTAAACTTTGCGCCAAAAAATAAGCGCATTAAAAATGTGGCCAGCCAGTTGCCAAATATCTGCTGTGGGGTCATTGACCCTTCTTCTCGAAGACTCTTTTTTCTAGCACCAACAACAAAATCAACAGAATTTTCTAAAATCGGAGCTACCACAATGTCCAGTTCTTCTGGGTAATCGGAATAGTCTCCGTCAATAAATACGATAATATCAGGTACTTTGGATTGTTTGGCTACATAATCAAGACCACAGAGACAGGCATAACCGTAGCCTTTTCTCTTTTCGGTAAGTACGGTAGCCCCTGCGTTTTCTGCATTTTTAGCCGTATCATCGGTAGAATTATTATTTACAACAATAACTTCAGAAACCTTTGAAGGAAGTTCTTTTATGACATGGCCAATAGAATCTGCCTCGTTAAAGGCCGGAATGATTACTTTAATATTAGCCATTATTTTAAGTCGGAAACTGAGTTCTCACTTTTAAAGTCGCCGAAGCTGCTCCATTCCTTAATTTTCTTTCCATTGTTGTACTTTTCGGCAGAAGTCAACTCGTTGTCAATATACTTTAAGCAATACCCATTTTTCACACCTTTATTCAGCTGGCATTTATGGTTGATACGGCCTTTTTTGTCATAAAAAAGCCACCAATTTATTTTTTCTCCATCTGCAAAATGCCCCTCTTGAACCCGCACTCTGTTTTCACTATAAAAGTACCAGTACTTTTGCTTTTTGCCATATTCATAATGGCCTTGGGAAGCGATTTTCCCATTTTCATGGTAAAATTTCCAGTAGTTGGTTTTTACGTTAAAACGTAACCAACCTTCTGATTTAAGTTTGCCATTTTCGTGATAGGTCTTCTCATAGGTGTTGTCCTCGGGTAAAGTGGCCGATAGAAAAACAAAAGCTAATAGGATGTATATTCTTTGGAACACAGGTTTTTTTTAATTGTCGAAGTTATTGAAAATTACTAACATTTGTTTTTCGTTCAGTAACGGAATCAGCTTTTAAACTGATGTTAAAGCTATAAATTAGTGTAACGTTTTTTTATTTTTTAGGTCGATATTACCATTGTAATTACTTCCAATGAAAAAGCAGCATTAATTTACCAAATTCGCCACGTACTTTTATTTGTCGTTCATCAATTCCATTAAATCGACATCATTCCCTAAGAGCACTTGTGTTGGATTTATACGCCCCTTTTCGGGGCCATTTTCTAGTTTTAAAACGCCTCGTGGGCATACGGCAGAGCAAACACCGCAACCTACACAACTGGAACGAACAATATTTTCACCCTTTTGAGCATAAGCGCGCACGTCTATTCCCATTTCACAATAGGTGGAACAATTACCACAAGAGATGCACTGTCCGCCATTGGTAGTAATTCGAAACCGAGATTTAAAGCGCTGTACAAAACCCAAATAGGCAGCTAAAGGGCAACCGAATCTACACCAGACCCTGTTTCCGAAGATAGGATAGAAGCCTGTGCCAATTACACCTGCGAACACAGCACCTATTAAAAGACTATAGGTATTCTGCACACTTGAGGTCTTAAGACCCAACACTGTTCCTGTTTCTGCAAAGAAGCTATATAAGGTCATCCCCGTCATAACCACGGCAAAAACGAGAACACTATGTACCAACCAACGTTCTACTTTCCAAGAAAAGAGTGATTTACTGGAGTGTTGTCTGTAAGGGTCACCTAAAGTTTCCGCCAAGCCACCGCAGCCACAGACCCAGGAGCAGTACCATCGCTTGCCAAAGAAATAGACCATGACAGGTACAATGACCAAGGTGAGCAATACCCCCCAAAACAATATAAACATGCCAATACCACCGCTGTTCATTAGCGATTTAAGATTCCATTGGAAGAAGAAATCATAATCTAAAGGAAAGGCATTTTTAAAATCATAATAGGGCATCTGAAGACGTACCATAATTTCAGGTATCAAAAACGCAAATACGATTTGGAAAAACAGTACCGATGTGGTACGAACCACTTGGTAGATGTTATGACGGTATTTTATATACATGCGTATGGCCATAACCGTCATTACAGTACAATACATAAAACCATATACAAACCAGTGCCCTGCGGGATTTCCACTTAAGCTCTCGCTAATAGGGTCTACTAAATAAGTCCAATTAACAGCATACTCTGAACGGAAGTACAGGATGAGATAAAAGCTTACTAAAAAGACAAACACCATCCATGCTATCCACCCTTGGTTTGTACTGCTTTGGTGATAAATCCCATCATTTTTAATCCCTTTTTGTCCCAATAAAATAACATTAGGCAAAATGAACATGAGGGCGCCAATGATACCCAGACCAAAGGTGAAAAACCAAAGTAATCCTTTGTTTTCTGCAATAAATCCAATGCCTGATTTTTTACCCAGCTCGGCCGCCATATCGTGCGGACCT
>CBDUKC010000055.1:0-13632 GCA_965367705.1 uncultured Maribacter sp.
ACCAAGAATATTCAAGCACGTATTGAAGAAAACGTTTTGGAATTTTTGAAGTAATACTAAGGGTGCTTTTCATTCTTCTTGACTACTAACAAGAACAGGTACAGCACTGAGCATCAGTTTTGCTATTTGATTTAAAAATGGGCAAAAATAACGCAACCTATTTATCGAATACCAATCTTTTTAGTAAAGGAAGTTACTCATGAAAAAGATTTAACTACTTATAGGTTTTTTGGTATCTACCATTGCTAATGGTACCTAAGTATTTATGACAAACGATAGCGGAATAGGAAATAATCATTTAGAAGCTAGTGTAGGTGAGTATCAAGTAGAAAAACTGAACAATTTTATGCTGCGTTTAATTACTAAATATTCCGAATAACCTGGCATAAAAGCTTTAGCAATCACTTAAAAATACACCCACGGCAAGACCACCTTCGGAAGTTTCCTTGTATTTGGAGCTCATGTCTTGTGCAGTTTCCCACATGGTCTGTACTACTTTATCTAACGGCACTTTTGCCTCTTTAGGGTCGGAGCCCAAAGCAAGCTCGGCAGCATTAATAGCTTTGATAGCCCCCATGGAATTACGTTCAATACAAGGTATCTGTACCAGACCGCCTATGGGATCACAGGTGAGGCCCAAATGATGTTCCATGGCTATTTCAGCAGCCATTAATACTTGTTCCGGTGTGCCGCCCAGCAGTTCCGTTAAGGCACCAGCTGCCATTGCGGACGAAACACCAATTTCTGCCTGGCAGCCACCCATAGCGGCTGATATGGTTGCTCCTTTTTTAAAGATACTTCCAATTTCGCCTGCGACTAGTAGAAATTGTTTAATATGCTCAAAATTTCCACCATGGTTTTCAATTACCATATAATACATTAATACGGACGGTATAACTCCAGCACTACCATTGGTGGGGGCGGTAACCACTCTACCTAGCGCCGCATTTACTTCGTTTACACTTAGTGCAAAACAACTTACCCATTGTAGAATTTGTCGGAACTTCACTTCAGTCTGTCTAATGGTCATCAGCCATTCTTCAGGATTGTCATAGGGTAGATTTCCTTTTAAGTTTTTGTGAATATCATAGGCTCTTCTCTTTACGTTGAGTCCGCCAGGTAGTTTCCCCTCGGTATGGCAACCAGTGTACATACATTCGAGCATAGTATCCCAAATACGCTTTATTTCGGTATCTATCTGTGTATCTGTTCTTAGCGATTTTTCGTTTTCCAATACGATTTCTGAGATGCTTTTTTGTTCTTGCTCGCAGAATTTCAATAATTCTGTCCCTTTTTGAACTGGAAATGGAAAGGTTTTAAAAGCGTCATTCTTTTTCTTGGCATTTTTTCGCTCTTCCACGACCACAAATCCACCGCCAATGGAATAATAGGTTTTTGATTTCTTTTGGCCAGACGTTAGAACGGCTTCAAATTTTAGTCCGTTGGCATGAAAAGGAAGAAATTTTCTATGGAAAATAATGTTTAATTCAGGGTCGAATTGAATTTCTCTTTCATTGCCTAAATGCAGTACTTTTTCATTTTTTATTTTCTGTACCAAAGGATGAATGTCTTCGATTGGAATATATTCCGGGTCGGCTCCTGATAATCCGAGCATTACGGCATAATCTGTTGCATGACCCTTACCGGTTAGGGATAAGGATCCGTACATGTTTATTGTAACGGCGGTAATTTCATCGAATTGTCCGTTTTGGCGTAACTCGGCTAACCATCTTTCCGCAGCACGCCAAGGGCCCAAAGTATGAGAGCTAGAAGGACCAACACCTATTTTTAGCATGTCGAAAATACTGATACATTCAATTTGTAACATAGTGGTGAATAATTGTTAGGCTAATTTACATAGAAGTTTATTGGTTTCTTCTGATGAATTTTCGATTACACAAAAAAATATCACACTAGGATCATTTCAAAGATAAGTTGTAATGACATCCTGTCAGGTTACTATCCCTTGGCATATTGTTTGTCAATTAGGTAATGGATAAAAGAAATAAGCACTAACATTTAAAATACATACAATGAGTAAAATTATAGGAATAGATTTGGGTACAACAAACTCCTGCGTCTCCGTAATGGAAGGTAATGAGCCAGTGGTAATTCCAAATGCAGAAGGAAAAAGAACAACGCCATCCGTTATCGCTTTCGTAGAAGGTGGTGAAATCAAGGTTGGAGATCCTGCAAAAAGACAGGCGGTAACCAATCCACACAATACTATTTACTCCATAAAACGTTTTATGGGTAATAAATTTTCCGAATCAAGTAAGGAAGCAAAACGTGTACCTTATAAAGTGGTAAAAGGAGATAATGATACTCCAAGGGTAGATATTAATGGTCGTATGTACTCTCCACAAGAATTATCCGCTATGATTCTTCAGAAAATGAAGAAGACAGCAGAGGATTACCTAGGACAGGATGTAACTAGAGCGGTTATTACCGTACCTGCCTATTTTAACGATGCACAAAGACAAGCTACTAAAGAGGCGGGTGAGATTGCCGGTCTTACCGTAGAACGTATTATCAACGAGCCAACTGCGGCATCTTTGGCATACGGAATGGATAAGAAAGATACCGATCAAAAAATCGTTGTTTTCGATTTTGGTGGTGGTACACATGATGTTTCCATATTGGAACTAGGGGATGGTGTTTTTGAAGTACTTTCTACAGATGGGGATACGCATCTAGGTGGAGATGATGTAGACCAAAAAATTATCGATTGGTTGGCAGATGAGTTCAAGAAAGATGAGAGCATCGATTTACGTGATGATGCTATGGCATTACAACGTTTAAGAGAAGCTGCTGAAAAAGCGAAAATTGAATTATCTTCTTCTGCACAGACCGAAATAAACCTGCCATACGTTACAGCTACTGCTAGTGGCCCAAAGCACTTGGTACGTACATTGACATTGGCTAACTTCAACAAGTTAATTGATGATTTGGTGAAAAGAACTATTGAGCCTTGCCAAACGGCACTAAAAGCTGCAGGGTTATCTAAAAGCGATATCGATGAGATTATTTTGGTAGGTGGTTCAACTAGAATCCCTGCGGTACAAGAAGCGGTTGAGAAATTCTTTGGCAAGAAGCCTTCAAAAGGGGTGAATCCTGATGAGGTTGTTGCTGTAGGTGCTGCCATACAAGGCGGGGTGCTAACAGGAGACGTTAAAGATGTATTGTTGTTGGATGTTACACCGTTATCTCTAGGTATTGAGACTATGGGAAGTGTAATGACAAAGTTGATTGAATCGAACACGACGATACCAACGAAAAAGTCTCAGGTATTCTCTACGGCAGCGGATAATCAACCTTCAGTTGAAATCCATGTGCTACAGGGAGAGCGACCAATGGCAAATGACAATAAAACAATTGGACGTTTTCATTTAGACGGTATTCCACCATCAAAGAGAGGAACGCCTCAAATTGAAGTAACCTTTGATATTGATGCTAACGGAATCATTAAAGTTTCAGCAACCGATAAGGCTACCAATAAGACACAAGATATTCGTATTGAAGCGTCTTCAGGTTTAACGGAAGAGGAAATCAAGAAAATGAAAGCAGAAGCGGAAGCAAATGCCGAGTCTGATAAGAAGGCCAAGGAAACTGCTGATAAGTTGAACGAAGCTGATGGCATGATTTTCCAGACCGAAAAGCAATTGGAAGAGTTTGGGGATAAATTATCTGATGATAAGAAAAAGCCTATCGAAGATGCCTTAACGGAATTAAAAGCGGCTTATGAGTTTAAGGACTTAGCAGTTATAACTCCAGCATTGGACAAAATAAACGAAGCTTGGAAAGTAGCTTCCGAAGAAATGTACAAAGCTCAGGCAGATGCACAACAGGGCGGTGGTGCTCCACAAGGAGAGCCTACGGCGGATGCAGGTTCAGAAGCTGACAACGTTGAAGATGTAGACTTCGAAGAAGTTAAATAATCTCAACTTAGATTGAATATAAGAAAAGGGCCGGATATATCCGGCCCTTTATTTTGGCATGTAATTTGTTTTTTGGTAATTACATTATAAAGTACCTTTGTGCCCATGTTACAAAATAGCTACCGGTTGCTCTTATTTCTATTTTTCACTAACGCTTGGAATCTTCATGCGCAGGAAATTAAACTATTTACTGTAACGGATTTTGATTTAAAGTATAATGTTAAGACTTGTCTTATAAGCACCAGCTACGGTAAGGAAGAATATGATTTTGATACTCTTGGACGATTGACAAAAGCAATTACGCGTTTTAATGATGGGGATTATGATTTGGTTTCCTATATATACGAAAATGGAGAACTGATAGAGAAAAGATCGGAATCCTATAGAGATAATACGTTTGATTCTAGTACTTCAATTGCCCATTTTTATACTTTGGATACACTTGAGCACAGGAAGGTAACCGAGAAAATTATTTCTTATGAGAATGAATTTCTAGAACAATACAGTTATGAATATGATGCCAATGGGGATTTAATGAAAATTACGCGGATCAATGATGAGGGTATTGACGAAACATTGTTAGAGTATAAAAAGTACAAAGGGGAAGAGACCGTAACCTATATGATTAATGATGTTCCTTTGAAATCTATTAGAACATCTACGTTAAAGAAAAAAAATGGTAGCGTTCAAAAGGTCGTTCTAACAAAAGAATTCTTGAGAGGAGAGGCCAACAAGGCTTTTGAAGAAGTGTTTGATGCAAATGGAACACTAATCGCTAAACAAGAGTTTGAATATACGAAAGAAGAAAAGACATTTACACCCACAACGCGAACTACGTACGGCTATGATGAAAACGGTATGTTGGTAGAAGAGGTAGCAAAGGGCTTAAATACTAGTACTAAAAAGAGCTACATCTACCAGTATGATAAAACGGAAGGTGGTAATTGGGTTAAACAAATCGTGTCTCCGGAAAACTCCTATGTTACAAGAAAGATTACGTATTATAAGGAAGTGCCAAAACAACCCTGATTTAAGGTAATGGTAATTTTTTAAGGAACTAATCGCCGTAAGAATTATAACAATTGTATTTAATTATCTAAGCCATTAAAATTAGTCTTTTTTAGTCGCGGCCATTCTTCGATTAGAATACCGTAACAACACGAACTTCTTTTGAATCCATCTTTTACGATTATATTTTTTCTAAGTATTCCTTCTAGCTTAGCGCCTAGTTTTTCTACGGCTTTTCTAGATGCAACGTTTCTTTCATCTATCCTAAATTCTACCTTTTCGAATTTAATCGTCTCAAAAGCATGTTTTAGCATTAAAAATTTCATTTGATGATTAAAGCCTGTCCCCCTTGTTGCTGGCGATATCCAAGTCCAACCGATATGCAGTACCTTATTGTTATTATCTATATGGCCAAATCGTGTGCAGCCAACTACCGTATTGGCGACTTTGTCATAGATAATAAAAGGGAGGGATTTTTTAACAGACGCTTCTTCTAAGGCAATTTGAATATAGTTTTTTAATTTTTCAATCGTAGAAATGTCATTTGCACCGTATCGATGTAAGTCCATCTGTTGTGCAATGGGCCAAAGTGTCTCCAAATGAGAAGCTTCTAATGGAGCTAGTTTAACGCGATGATTTTCTAAAATAGTAGTCACGGATTTTAAACTAAAGAATTAATTATTTCTTTCTTTACTTCATGCCCGCCCTTAAACCGTATCGTATTTGCCGTTCCTTTAAACAAGCGCCTGGCTTTTTCTTCTTCCTCTATTAGCCTATCTGGTGTAATATATACATCCTTAGTTCCAAGTATTGTAGTGACTTCCGTTTTATTAACCGTTAAATGCTCAAAATCTTGGGGGTTAAGCTCCTTCGGCAGGCCACCCGCATACAGTATGAGTTTGCTACAGCGTATTTTCTTTTGTGCCACCCAGCGTGTTGCTATGGAGACGCCTTGCGAGAATCCAAAAATAATAAGCTGGCAGTGCGCTGGAATTGATTCTGCACGTAGAACGGCATCAATATATTGGATTAAATTATCGGTTTCTTGATTTGTATCTTCCTTGGTAAGCCAACTGGCGCCTACATGGCGGTACATATCGTTCAAGTAGTATTTAGATGGAGCTTGTGGCGCAATGATATAGTTCTCCTCAGGGTTTAGTTCGTTAAAATATTTCAAAAAATATCGACTTAAATATCCAATGCCATGAAAAACCACCCAAACGTTTTTAGTTTTGACATTTAGTGTATTTAGGGTCGTATATGTATTCTTGGTGGAATAGGTTACTGTTTTGGTGATGCCATTCATTAGCTTACAATAGGTTCGTTGTTTTAGTATTCCTTAATTTTACAAAAAAAAGATGAACGATCACAAAGAAAAGATTTTAAATATATGTAACGCTTCTTCCAAGAATACGCTAATGGAGACCTTGGAGATTGAATATGTAGACGTAGGCGAAGATTTTCTAGTAGGTAGGATGCCTGTAAACCCAAGAGTGCATCAACCGGACGGGGTACTGCACGGAGGCGCTATGGTTGCCCTTGCTGAAAGTGTTGCCAGTGCTGCCTCATATATTTTTATTGACGCCCAACAATTTATTATACGAGGAATAGAGATATCGGCAAATCATGTAAAAAGTATCGTATCAGGGTTTGTATTTGCCAAGGCAACCTTTATCCATAAAGGTAGGACCACTCAATTATGGGATATCAAGATTACCGATGAGCAAGATCAACTCATATCCGTATGTAAATTAACCACCATAGCGTTGCCAAGGAAATAATATGTTGTCTACCCTTATTTCTCGAGCCAAAAATCAATTAGAAAAGGAGCTTCCGTTTGTTTTGTACAGCAAGCCTAATACTAACATATTAAATGCTATTTTTCAGTCTAATAATGCCTTACATGAAGTTGCTGATTATACGGAACAAGGTTTTGTGTTCGCTCCTTTTTTAGACAGTAGGCATCCAGTTCTTTTAAAATCTGATGAAGTTTTTCAAGCAACTTTGGAGGAGTCATCACATCAAACCATAAACCTAAAGCAAGAGACGACTAAAGATGTTTATGAAGAAGAACGTTATATAAACTTAATAGAAAAAGCGATTTCGGAAATACGCACAGGAAACTGTAAAAAAATAGTACTCTCCAGAAATATAAAAATCCCCCTTACCAAACCTGTTTTTACTGTTTTTCAGGAGCTATTATACACGTATTCAAAGGCATTTTGTTATCTCTGGTATCATCCAAAAGTTGGCTTATGGTTAGGAGCAACACCTGAAATTTTAGTAAAGACCAGCGGTTTGAAATTCACTACAATGTCTTTGGCGGGTACACAGAATCAGCAAGCGGGGGTGGAGCATCCTAAGTGGTCCTCCAAAGAACTGGAAGAGCAGCAATTGGTTACAGATTATATAGCTGAGGTCCTAACTAATAGAGCCGAAGAACTGCATATTGATGATGTAGAAACTATAAAAGCTGGCCATCTATGGCATTTAAGGTCTAAAATAACTGGTAAGTTTACTAAAGGTATGCTCAAGGATTTGGTAATGGCAATACACCCAACACCAGCGGTCTGTGGTTTACCCTTAAAAGACGCTAAACGTTTTATTTTGGAAAATGAGGGTTATCAGCGCACCTATTATACTGGATTTTTAGGAGAACTAAACTTCAAGGAGGAAAGGTCGCGAAATAGAAACCGTAGAAACCAAGAAAATAGTGCTTACAGGTCTGTCGTTACTACTTCTGAACTTTTTGTAAACCTTAGGTGTATGCAAAAGATCAACGATTCTGTAATCATTTATATTGGTGGGGGTATAACAGCGAGCTCTAATCCTCAAAAGGAGTGGCTCGAAACCGAGAGTAAGGCACAAACTATGTTGCGCTTACTCGCTACTTAACCAATATTCTATTGGGTTAAGTAAGCTACAGGTTGTATTTTTGTAGGGCATGAAATATTCGTCAATTCCAGTAGCACAAACCGTAGTAGCGCAATCCAAGATAAACGGTATTACCAATGTTATAATCTCACCAGGCTCTAGAAATGCCCCATTGACGATTTCCTTTTCGGAGGATTCTTTTTTTAACTGTTATAGTATTGTAGATGAGCGTTGTGCCGCTTTTTTCGCGTTGGGCATGGCGCAGAATCTTAGACAGCCTGTTGCCATAGTTTGTACATCCGGGAGTGCTTTATTAAACTATTATCCAGCAATAGCAGAGGCATATTATAGTGAAATTCCTATTGTAATTATTTCAGCGGATAGACCACCTTATAAGATTGATGTTGGTGATGGGCAGACCATTCGTCAAGACAATGTATTTGATAGACATATAGGGTATAATGCCAATTTGAGACAAGACGTATCACACGCAACGGAGCGGATTAGGCGTTATAAACCCGAATGGCTTGATGGTAAAGAAATACAAAGTATCCAAAATGAAGTTCAAGATTATAATAATCTAGAACTCAACCGGGCCTTACAAACTGCTCAGAAAGAATTTCTGCCTATTCATATTAATGTTCCTTTTGAGGAGCCATTATATGATTTTGTAACGGAGCCAACCGTAAATCATGAAAATTCTTATTTAATTGAAAATAATGAGGAGCCTACTTCTTTGGAGAGATTCACTGAAATATGGCAAAATGCAGAACGAAAAATGGTATTGGTTGGTGTGAACTACCCTGACTGTGTTGAGCAAACCCTGTTAAATAACTTGGCTATGGATTCCTCCGTTTTGGTATTGACGGAGACTACTTCAAATTTACACCATGCAAACTTTTTCAGTAGTATTGATACCTTGATAGCTCCAATAGAACTTACTGAAAATAAACAAGAGCTTTTTAGTGCCTTGCAGCCAGAAATACTGCTCACCTTTGGAGGACTTATCGTTTCAAAAAAGATAAAGGCCTTTTTGCGACAATACGCTCCAAAGCACCATTGGCACATAGGAGAGAAAAGAGCGAATGACACTTTTTTTTGTTTGGATACACATCTAAAGATGTCCATAAATACAGTTTTACAGGGATTTTATGAACAACCTACCGTATCGGAAAGTACTTACTTTGAGTATTGGAACGGAATCAAGCAACGTCATCTACAAAAGAAATCTTCTTATTTGGCTCAAATTCCCTTTTCTGATTTCACTGTTTTCAATACTGTTCTCTCTAGTATTCCCGATAGGTATCAGTTACAGCTGGCGAATAGCTCCACTATTAGGTATGCGCAATTGTTTAGTCTAAAGGAAACGATTCAAGTATTTTGTAATAGGGGGACTAGTGGAATAGATGGAAGTACTTCTACGGCAATAGGTGCATCACAATACAATAAAAACCCAACCCTTTTAATTACAGGGGATTTAAGTTTTTTCTACGACAGTAATGCCCTTTGGAACAATTACCTTAGGAGTGATTTTAGGATTATTCTTATTAATAATAGTGGAGGTGGTATATTCCGAATATTACCAGGAAAAGAGGATTCAGAAAATTTCGAACGTTTTTTTGAGACTAAACATAAGCTAAATGCATCCGCACTTTGTACTATGTTTGGATTAGACTATTACACTGCTACGGACGATAACTCATTGCAAAAAGAATTGTCTGAATTTTTTAGTGCTTCCCAAACATGTAAATTACTTGAAATTCAAACCCCAAGATTATTAAATAATAAAATTTTGATGGATTACTTTCATTTTATATCTTAGAGGACTATTAACCATTAATTAAAGACACTAAAGATTATGAGTAAAAGAGATGATTTAATCGAAAAGTATGCAGCTGACATCAAGGATAAGTTTGGTGAAAACGCTGATATGGATTTGCTTACAAAAGTGACTGTAGGTTTAGGTCCATCAATTTATAACTTGGATGCCTCTAAAGTTTCTGGTGGTGATGAGAAAGAACTTGAGACGGTAAAAAATAATTACCTTGTAAAGAAATTAGGCCTTGCAGATTCCCCCGCACTTATGGACGCAGTTAAAAGTGTATTAGATAAATATGGCTCATCGAATAAGAACAAACATAGAGCTGTAGTATATTATATGTTATGTAAGCATTTCAAAAAAGCTTCTATATACTAGTTTTGACTATCTTAAATTGTAAAAAGTTATTTCCTATGAAATAGCTTTTTTTTTGCTTAAAAAATTAACTTGAGCCTCAATAAAGTGCTCTTGCGGAATATAAAATGTAATTTTGGCATATGATTGAGTTAGGTAAAAAAAATACTTTAGAAATCCTTAGAGATACTAGCGTAGGACTTTTTTTAGGTGATGCTGATGGCAATGATGTATTGTTGCCCAACAAGTATGTTCCAACCGAATATGAAATAGGTGCCAATATTGAAGTTTTCTGTTATTTGGATTATGACGAAAGACCCGTGGCTACGACGTTAGAGCCCTATATAATGCTAGGTGAATTTCGCTTGCTTCAAGTGGCGGAAATCAACGAATTTGGTGCTTTTATGGAATGGGGTCTGGAGAAACATCTTCTTGTGCCCTTTAGAGAGCAACGAGAAAAAATGAAGCAGGGGCAATGGTATGTTGTTCATTGCTACTTGGATAGTCGAAGCGGTAGATTAGTCGCATCTAATAAATTGGATAAATTCCTCAGCAATGAGAGTTTAGAACTCCGGGAATGGGATGAGGTAGGCTTGGTAGTTACCAGACAAACCGACTTAGGTTGGGAAGTTATTGTGAATGAGAAACACAAGGGATTGGTGTATTTCAATGAGGTTTTCAAAACAATCAATATTGGTGATGTTATACCGGGTTGCGTGAAGACGATTAGGAAGGACAATAAAATTGATATTTCTTTGCAGCCTTTGGGTACCAGGGTATTAGAGCCAGCAGCGAATAAGATTTATAACGTGATTAAAAAGCAAGGTGGTTTTTTAGGCTTGCATGATAAATCAAACCCTGATGAAATACGAGATATCTTACAAATGAGTAAGAAAACCTTCAAGAAAGGTTTAGGGACGCTTTACAAGGCAAGAAAGATAAAATTGGAGGGCGATGGTGTGCGTTTAATTGAAGACGAATCGTAGTTGTATTTCATTGTCAACTGATTGTAATTCAGTTTTATGAGTGATAATTCTTCGCTATTTTTTTGCTGCAACCCATTGGAACGTTTATTTTTGTAATTATACTTGCTTTTATTAAGTATAATTTGAAATAATCATTACATTTAGTTACTTTAAGATTTAAAATTATCCATAGATGCCGTTTATAGAGGAAAGTGATTTATTAGAACTCCACAAAGACATTGATAAGGCACAAATTATCAACGAACGTCTTCTGGATCAAATAAAATTTAAGAACAAAGAACTTAAGAAAAGTAAGGTTCAACGTAATATTTTTGCTGGTATTACAGCTTTCTTTTTGGTGGGTGGATTGGCCTTTGGTTCCTTAGCAGCTGGCTGGAGTATGTCTAATAACTACGAAAGGCAGAATAATAATTTATTGGTTTCGATAGATAGTTTAGATGCTATAAAAACTCGAATTGATAATTTAAAAGTACAGAACGCTGAGTTAAGTTTGGTTAAGGAGTTTTATTTGGCCAAAGAATTCTTGGAAAAGGAAAAAATCTATTCTGTGCAGGTGAAGTCTTTTGTAGATAATAATATTACGTTAGCTTCTGAGGCACTTACCAATACCCTGTTTGTGAAAACAAACCCTTTTTATTCCTATTCTTTGGGTAATTTCGAGACATTAGCGGAAGCGCAGTCTTTTAGGAAACAATTGGTTGACTTAGGTTTTGAGGATGCTTTTGTTGCATCTTACAAAGAAGGAAAACGACTTCAAATAGAGGATCCTTACTAGTGACAGCATTTAAAGTTTGGCTTAATGCTGCCAGACCCAGAACACTTCCCTTATCGGTTTCAGGAATTTTGGCAGGTACTGCCGTGGCAAGCAACTACGGGGAAATAAACAGTACTATTTTTTTTCTAGCAATGATAACCACAATTGGTTTTCAGGTTACTTCTAACTTTGCCAATGATTATGGTGACGGGGTTAAGGGTACCGATAATGAAAATAGAATCGGTCCTAAAAGAGCGCTACAGAGCGGGTTATTGACTCGGAAAGCCCTAAAAAAAGGAGTTATACTTTCAGTACTTATCAATCTGGTTCTTGTCCTTTTTTTACTATACGTTTCATTTGGTCGGGATAATTTGCATTGGGGCGTTTTATTCCTGTTTTTAGCAGGTTTTAGTATTTGGGCAGCAATTAACTATACCGTTGGTGAATCTGCATATGGATACAGGGGTTTAGGTGATATATTTGTTTTTGTATTCTTTGGTCTATTGAGTGTTCTTGGTAGTATATTCTTGTACATAAAAACGATACCACTTGTTTCTTTATTACCAGCAGTTAGTATTGGTTTATTGAGCGTAGGAGTGCTTAATCTCAATAATTTAAGAGATGTTGCATCGGATAAAATGGCAGGCAAGAACACTGTAGTGGTAAAAATGGGTTTTGAAAGAGGTAAGCAGTACCATGCCTTATTATTGATTTTGTCTTTTCTATGCATGTGCGCGTTTATTTTCGCTGATTTTATAAATTATATTCAATTAGTACCGCTTGTTGCCTATGTGCCAATTTTTATACATTTAGGGTTTGTTAGAAAAACCAGTATGCCACAACAGTTAGATCCGGAGCTTAAAAAGTTAGCTTTGAGTACATTCCTATTGGCCATCCTGCTTTATTTTAGTTATATTTATTTTTTGTAATTTTGAGTGTTAACCATCTAAACCGTAAATAACTTTGGAACAAGCTATTAAAATACTCATAGTTGAAGATAATGTCATCATTGCGGATGATATGCAGTCGATGTTGGAGGAAATTGGCTATGAAATAGTGGATAACGTAATCGTTTATGAGCAAGCGATAGAAGTGTTGAAATCAAAGCAAGTAGATTTAGTTTTGATCGACATCATCTTGGCTTCTGATAAAACGGGTATAGATTTGGGTAAACACATACGTGAAAATTACGATATCCCATTTATTTTTGTCACATCAAACTCAGATAGAGCGACTGTAGAAAATGCAAAAACGGTAAAGCCAAATGGGTATTTAGTAAAACCTTTTGAACAACAGGATCTTTACACATCAATAGAAATAGCCTTGTCTAATTTTATTTACGGAAAGGAAACTTCTTCTAAAGGAAGCAATATATCAGGGAATAGCGAGTCTAGTGATAATGTAGCAATGTCCAATTCTATTCTTAAGGACTCTATTTTTGTTAAAAAACAACATCTATACTACAGGATTCAATTTGGTGATATACACTTTATCAAAGCGGATAACGTATACCTTGAGGTAAATACAGCAGATAAGAAATTTTTAGTCCGATCTCCTTTAAAGGACTATTTAGAAAAGCTTCCCAAGAACAAATTTTATAGGGCACATAAATCGTACATCGTAAATGTAGATCATATTGATGCTATAAATTCTAAGGATATCATGATTAATAATAACCTGATCCCAATCTCTAAGGACTTTAAGGAATTTATCATATCTGCAATGAACTCTTAAGTTGTTGTTTAAAATAGTACTCTTATAATCGTGCTTAAATTAAAGTGAGGTATGCTCTTATACTTCGAGTTTATGATGTACATTTTCATTTAATATACTGTTTTAATTGGTTTTGTGTTGCTTCTCTCGTACACAACAAAATTGACTACTTACACAACAATATGG
>CBDUKC010000056.1:0-13613 GCA_965367705.1 uncultured Maribacter sp.
GCATCTGCTGGTAGTTGACGAAGTGCATCCGTTGAACCAAAACCTGCCAATGCAGAAGGCCTTCCGTTTATAAGTATGCGTACATTCCCATTTCCTCTCAGGGCAACAGCACCATCAACATCTACGGTTACAGAGGGTATATTGTCCAAGGCATCACTAATGGTTGCTCCACTATTGGTAAGGTCCTTACCCACGTTATAGATTTTTTTGTCCAATCGTACCTCTACAGTAGTTTTTTCTCCTACAACCACCATTTCTTCCAATTGGGTAGCATCAATGGATAAACGGATAGTACCTAAATCTACGGATTTAGAAATTTCTTGGTTATTTTTCACATAGGATTGATAGGATATATATTCGACCCTTAGGTTATAATTGCCTGGAGGTGTCGCTACCTTGAATTTTCCGTTTATATCCGTTATTCCACCTGAAACTTTAGAGGGGTCATCCACACTTTGTATGACCAAAGTTGCATATTCAAGAGGTTGATTGTTTTCTTGATCTAACACGGTGCCACTAATGTATACATCTCGTTCCTGTGCATTCGCAGCTTGTGCAAATAGAAATAATGAGCAGATAACTATTAAAAATTTTTTTGTCATGGAAGATTGTAATTTGTGTTATTTAGATGATAGTAAAATTCGCGATTTAAGGCCTTGTTAATTGATATATTCTTTGAACGACATTAGTTGTAGCGCAAACGACCTTAAAGAATTGTTAACGTGAAACATTCCATTTGTATTTTCGCTATCCCTAATGAGTCAGCGATGCAATTACTCTCGAATCTCTGCATCTTATCATAGTATTTTTAATTGACTCGACTATATAAGTGGTTTTGTTTTAAAGCTACTCTAGCCAATTCAATTGCTCTTTTGGAGTAGAAATTTTTATTTAGGATGAATAGGTTAATTAGAAAGCACAAATCCTTAAATTTAGGTTCACTAATAATTAAAAATACTATGGTATTAAGGAAAAAATCAAATGTGTTGATTTCAGCAGCAAGCTTGTTTTTGTTGTTTTTGATGTTTGGGAATATATCCTGTAAGGATGCAGGAAGCAAAGGAAATGATTCGGCAGTTGAATCTCAGAAGGTGGTCCCTACGGATGAAGATAGCAATCTCAATTTTGGCGGATTAGCACTGTATACACTTAGAGATGCCATGGGAGAAGATAGTAAGGAAACTTTAAAGGCCGTATCAAATGCAGGATACCAATATGTTGAAGCGGCAGGTTATGATAACGGAAAGTTCTATAATATGACCCCGGAAGCGTTTAGATTATATCTAGAAGAGTTAAACCTACGCCCGGTAAGCACGCATCAAGGAGCTGTTACCCTTGAAAATGCCGATGCCATGATGGCAGATGTTAAGGCTGCAGGATTTGAGTATTTTGTGATTCCGGTACCACCTATGGGGCTTTTTAAAGTAGACCGCGATACAAGAGAGATGAGTATGACGGGTGGTGCAAAAAACTTAGCGGATATATTGGATACCCTAGGTGCTAAGGCAGAAACTGCAGGGTTAAAATTACTGTACCATAACCATGATTTTGAATTTGTTAAGGATGCGGATGGGATAGTTCCAATTGACTATTTGTTGGAAAACTGTAATCCGGATTTAGTGAACTTTCAAATGGACCTCTATTGGGTAACCAAAGCAGGAGCAGATCCATTAGCTTATTTTGATAAATATCCAGGTCGTTTTAAAATCTGGCACGTAAAGGATATGGATGAGCAAGGCAGATTTTCACCAGTTGGAAAGGGTACTATAGATTTTTCAAGAATTCTTGCTGAAAAGGAAAAATCTGGTATGCTATATTACATGGTAGAACAAGACAAGACTTTTGATGGTTTGGAACCTCTGGAGGCTATTAAAATTAGCCATGACGGTCTTGGGGAAGTTGGTTTCAATTGATACGGTCCGTATTGCTTATTTCTTTCTTTGTTTTGATGCGATAATCAGTAGTTGCGATTATCAATGTATACGTTCAATAAAATTGGCCACCTACCCTTAATTAAGAGAAGGCGGCCAAATTGATTTTCCGTTTAGGCGGCTGTACATCTATAAATAAAGCTAAATAATGTGCTAGAGCCAATACTAAGCAGCTATTTCCACGGTATTAGATTATAATTCACATAGAATATAATTTACTACCGCTATTTCCATTGCTACTATCCCAATTTCTCTTTAAAAAAATCAATGGTTCTGGTCCAAGCCAATTCCGCAGCTTCACGATCATACCGGGGTGTAGTGTCGTTATGAAAACCATGGTTGGCATTTTTATAGATATAGGCCGTATATTCTTTATCATGCTTTTTAAGGGCTTCCTCATATGCTGGCCAGCCTTCATTTACGCGCTTATCTAGTTCACCAAATTGTAATAGTAATGGTGCCTTTATATTCTCAATATTTTCAGTTGGCTGCCCTCCATAAAAGGGAACCGCAGCTTTTAGGTCAGGAACCTTTATAGCCATCATATTAGATATCCATCCCCCAAAACAAAACCCTACAACACCAACGCTTCCAGTACAGTCTGGATGGTTTTTAAGGTGTTCAAAAGCTGCAATAAAGTCTTCTAACATTTCGTTTCTATCGCGTTTTCGTTGTAATTCACGGCCTTCATCATCGGTCCCTGGATATCCACCTAAAGGAGTCAATGCGTCTGGGGCTAAGGAAATAAAACCTGCAAGAGCAGCACGTCTACCTACATCTTCAATATGCGGATTTAATCCACGGTTTTCATGGACGACAATTATTCCAGGTAGTTTTGTTTTGCTTTCGGCAGGTTTGGAAAGTAAGCCTTTAATTATTCCGCCTCCTTTTGGAGAATCATATTCAACATAGGTACTGGTAAGGCGAGTATCATCTTGGGGTATCTGAATTTTTTTAATATAGTCAGGTGAGATGAAACCAAGTAGCGAGCCTACAGTAATACCACCTACTGCATATGTAGAAAGTCTATCCAAAAATAACCGTCTTGGAATTCTATCATGTGCATAATCGTCATAAAGGTCAAATACTTCTTGCTTAATGTCTTCTTTTTTTAGCTTGTCCATCTTATTTATTTTAGTACGTGTTGCATAAAATTTTCTTTGTATGCCCTTCCTATGGGGATACGGGTATGTTCGTCCAAAAGGACTTGATTTCCTATTATTTTTTCAATTTTAGAAATATTTAGGATATAAGATCTGTGTGTACGGATAAACTTTCCACTATCCAAGGTTTCCTCCCAAAATCGCAAGGGCTCTTGAGAAAGGTATTTTTTTTCGTGTATGAAAACCTCCGTGTAATCAGCATCTGATTGTATATAACGGATATCGGCAACTTTGATTTTTATATGCTCATAGCCTGATTTTATAAAGATAACGTCAATTTCGTTAGTCTGCGACACAAGAATTTGTTCAGATTCTGGTAGCCGTACCTTTGAAACTGCTTGCACAAAACGCTCAAAGGAAAATGGTTTTAAGAGATAATCCACTACATGATAGTCATAGCTTTCCAAAGCATAATCGGAAAATGCAGTAGTGAGTATCACATTTGGCTTTTGTGCTAAGGTCTTTAAAAAGTCTATGCCAGATATTTTAGGTAAATGGATGTCTAGGAATATAAGGTCGGTTGTTCCGTTCCTTAGAAACTCCATCGCTTGGAGCGCATCGGGAAATGTACCTAGTAATTCTATGTTTCCTAGGTCAGTAATGTATTTTTTAAGTACGCGCTGCGCCGGTGGTTGATCCTCTATAATAATACAGCGCATCATAAGGCAACGGATTTAAGATTCATCTTTAAATGTACAAAATAGTTATTTTTTGTATCCTGTATCGTTAAATTATGTGCGGCTGGATATAATAATTGCAATCGTTTTTTAACGTTTTGTAGTCCAATTCCGTTCGATAATTTCTCCGTATTGGTGTCCGCTTGGTAGGTGTTTTTACACTCAAAATCCAATTGGCCATCGCTATTTATCTTCATGCTAATATCTATAAAAATATCTTCGGATTGACTAGCCGTACTATGTTTAAATGCATTTTCTATGAACACGGTTAAAATCAAGGGAGCGATGAGGTATCCGCTCGGTATCTGTTCGGTTGCAAATGTTACTTTTCCGCGATCCTCTATTTGTAGCTCGTTTAGTTGGGTGAAGTTTTTTAAATGTTCTATCTCTTTATTCAAGGCCACAAAATCCTCTTTACAGTCATAAAGCATGTACCGAAGTACGGAGGAAAGTTCTAAAATTATTGAAGGTGTTTTAGGTGATTGCTCAATCGCATGAGAGTACATATTATTCAGGTTATTGAATAAGAAATGTGGATTGATCTGTGATTTTAAGAATTGTAGTTCACTTTCTTTTACAGAGGTACGTAGTTCCTCTACTTCCTTTTGTTTGAGTGAGGCATCCCATGCAAATTTAAATCCTGCCAAAATAGCAATCACTGGCATTACGTCCAATAGACTATAAAATATCCCTGGGAAGTGTTTGCCTCGCGTATCTGGATAATAAATACGCTCTAATATGAGTTCTTCAACCGCTATTAGACCAGCGACCACTATAGCTACATAGATAAAAAATAGTGTATATTTTTTGGTATAAAAATATTTAGGTAAAAGTATATAGTTGATTATTAGAGCACCGAGTGCATAATTAAGGAAGGCTACTATTTTATATTCTTGTATTTGAGGTTGGTTTCGGTCAAAAGAAAAGAATAGAAATAGAATACCATGTAAAACTATTTGGAATAGAATTTCCTTAGCGGTGCTATTAAAAATTAATCCTTTCTTTGCCATAATATAAAAATACTGTTTTAGAAAAGCTATTACAAAACAAAACCGTTATCGACATTATTAGGGGTGTAAACGTCTGATAGCTACCTGTGTGTAGTTAACAAATAAACCTAAGTTGTTTGCAGAATTGAACCATCATTTTCTGGGTTGTCATCCATCTTTACCCTCAAAAGAATCGAAAAATTTGCCCTGTTTGGTTAATTGGCCCTTGGTCGCCCTACCTTCCAAAGCGATATGGAGAGCGAAAACAGAAATTTACTGGCTAATACGGATACTAACCCAGATTACTCATATGGTCTCCACTATAAAAAGGATTTTGAGGGCAATGAAAATCAATCCTTAAAATTAGGCGCAACGCACCTGAACTATAATCCAAATTGTCTTGGTAGCCATAGGCTCAACTCTGGAAAATAGGTAACCAAAAACAAGGCTAAAATCATTGCTATAAATAGGGGTAATAGCGGTTTCACTACTTTTTCTATGCTTGTTTTGGCAATACCAACGCCCACGAATAGCACTGATCCAACAGGTGGGGTACAAAGTCCTATACAGAGGTTGAGCACCATTATAATTCCGAAATGGACCGGGTCTAAGCCTAGTGCCGTAACTACTGGTAAAAATATAGGGGTGAAAATTAGAACGGCAGGGGTCATATCCATAAAAATACCCACGAAAAGCAGTAGTAGATTAATAATTAAAAGTATGACGATAGGATTGTCGCTCAAAGACAACAGGCCGGCACTTATTTCTTGAGGAATATTCTCATAACTAAGAGCCCAAGACATGCTCATTGAGGCACCAATCAATAACATGACGATAGCCGTTGTCGCAGCGGAGTCTAGCAGAATCTGTGGCATTTTCGGAAGGGTGATCTCACGGTATATCAATCCCAACAAAAAGCTATAGAGAACAGCAATTGCCGAAGCTTCTGTAGCTGTAAAAATACCTGTCACAATGCCCCCGATGACTACAACCAACATGAACAGACTCGGTACGGCATCTATAAAAGTTTTTATAATCTCTTTAGGCGTACTGCGCTTACCTACCTTGTATCCTTTTTTCTTCGCCCAAAATGAAGCGACTATCATTAGGAAGAGTCCCGTTAGAATACCGGGGATATAACCAGCTAAGAATAAGGCTGCAATAGAGGCACCACCACTAGCCAAGGAATATACAATGAGCACGTTACTTGGCGGAATAATAAGTCCAGTGGTTGCTGCAGTAATATTTACAGCCGCACCAAATTCTCTTGAGTATCCCTCTTTTTCCATTTCTGGTCCTAAAATACTTCCCATTGCCGAAGCTGCTGCCATAGCGGAACCCGCAATGGCTCCCATAAGCATAGCAGAAATGATATTAATCAGAGCCAGTCCTCCTGGTAGGGCACCAACTAAAGTTTTTGCGAAGGCAATGAGCCGGTGAGCTATACCCCCCTTATTCATTAATTCTCCGGAAAGGATAAATAATGGAATCGCAAGCAGTGCAAAACTGTCCAAACCTGTTCCTATGCGTTGTGATACCGTTGTCATCGCCGGCATTATAGGGATGCTAACCAGTAAGGTGAGGAGGGAGGAGATTGCAATACTCCATGCCACTGGCGTACCAATTGCCAAAAGGTAAATAAAACTGATGATTAGAACCAATATTGGTGCGTATTCCATGGGATTAGTCTTTTAGTATATCTGATATTTTGTAATATATTACCAGTAGGCCACTTATAGGTATCACTACATAAACTAGAGATAGGGGGACTTGTAGTGCCGGAGAGCTCTGGTCCAGAATATGCGTGATATATACCAAACGAGAACCTCCAATAACCATGGCGCCCAGGCAGAAAAGAATTATTAATAGCCGCACCATAAGCTTTAGTCTTTTTTGCATTTTTTTATTTAATCTTTTAGGAAGTACGTCTATGGCCACATGCATGTTACGCCCAGAAACGTAGGCGGCTCCTAAAATTCCTACCCATATCATGAGATAACGGGCGAGCTCGTCGGTAAAGGAGCTTGGAGACCCTAATATAAACCTACTGGCAACTTGCCATAAAACGTTGAGCACCATAACCGTCATAATAATGACTAAGAAATTGGCCAATATTTTATCAACTCTTCCTCTTAAATTCATAGGTTTTTTTGTTTTGTATTATTGGGTAGCCTGTATGTCCTGTATCATTTGGTAAAATGCTTTGTCCTCTTTATACTTCTCAAAGGAATCTTTGATTTTATCAGCAAATAAAGCCTTGTCCGGATATATAATTTCTACCCCAGCTTTCTTTACGGCTTCTAAGGCTTCATTTTCCGCTTCCAACCATAATTTACGCTGATAGACTATTGAATTATGCACCGCTTTTGTTAACCAACCTTGTTCCTCTTCTGATAGCTTTTCCCAAGAATGTGTCCCAATCAACAGTGCATCTGGAAGTACTGTATGTTCATCAAGCGTGTAAAATTTAGCTACCTCATAATGTCTGGAAAGGTAAAAACTTGGTGGATTGTTCTCGGCTCCGTCAACCACTCCTTGTTGTAATGCCGTGTACAATTCGCCCCAAGAAATCGGGGTGGGGGAGCCACCAAGATCACTGACCATTTCCATTGCCGTGACACTTTCCATGACCCGAATTTTTTGGCCTATAAGGTCTTCGGGACTATGTACTGGTTTATCTTTAGTATAAAAACTACGGCTTCCCGCATCATAATAGCCTAGTCCTTTTAGCCAGTATTTTTCCCCTCCATTCAGTAGTTCCTGTCCGATTGGGCCGTCCAATATCTTAAAAGAGTGTTCCCTGTCCCTAAATAAAAATGGAAGACCCAATACTTTCATTTTAGGAGCAAAATTTTCTAAAACTCCAACCGATACTTTGGTCATATCCAAGCTACCGATTTGTAAGAGCTCTAAGCACTGCCGTTCTGTTCCAAGTTGTTGGCTTGGATAAATTTCAAGTTTCAATTTTCCATCCGATAGCTGTACTAACTCAGCACCCATCTTAACCATGGCTTTATGAACCGAATGGCTAACGTCCAGCCCATGACCTAAGCGAATGGTTTTCGACCCCCCATCCGGAGAGCAGGAAGTAAACATGGCGATTATAAGAAGTAAAGCATAAAAGGTTTTAAAATTCATGTGCTCTTGTGCGTTAAATAAAAATAGATTTGCGTATTCCCATTTCTAGGCCCCGCAGCTCCGCGAGTCCTCTTAAACGGCCTATGCCTGAATATCCAGGATTAGTATCCTTATGAAGGTCATCTAGCATTTTATGTCCGTGATCGGGGCGCATGGGCATTCTTAAATCCTTACGACCTGCTGTCTTTCGTTTTTCTTGCTCTAGTATCAATGCTTTCATAACACCGAACATATCTACATCGCCTTCTAAATGGTTGGCTTCGTAAAAATTTCCATCGCTATCACGTTGTGTACTTCGTAAATGTATAAAGTGGATGCGGCTGCCCAAACGGGAAATCATACCAGTAAGATCATTATCGGGTCGTACCCCAAAAGATCCTGTGCAAAATGTGAGTCCATTATGCTGACTTTCTACCGCAGCATACAAATCTAAAATATCTTGCTCCGTGCTAACTACTCTTGGTAAACCCAAAATGGGATATGGTGGATCATCTGGGTGAATGCACATAAATATGCCTGCTTCCTCAGCTGTGGGAATGATATGTCTTAAAAACTCAAATAGGTGTTCTTTAAGTTCCGAAGGCCCTATGTTAGTGTAGGTAGCTAAAATTTTGTTGAACTCCTCTAAAGAATAACCTTCCTCTGCTCCTGGGAGTCCTGCAAGGATGTTACTGGATAGTCGTTGTTTGTCGGAATCAGTGAGTTTTTCAAAATAATGTTTTGCTGCTTTTTTTTGTATTTCGGCATAGGAATTTGTTGCACCTGGTCGTTTCAATAAAAATAATTCGAATGCAGCAAATGCTGCAGCTTCAAATCGTAATGCAGTGGAACCGTCTTCTACTTTGTATGCTAAATCTGTTCGTGTCCAGTCTAGAACAGGCATAAAGTTGTAGCACACAATGTCTATTCCACAGGTTCCTAAATTAACAAGCGTTTGCTTATAGTTTGCTATGTATGCCAAATAACCATCGGCTTGTGTCTTAATCGATTCATGTATTGGAACACTTTCTACAACAGACCATAGGAGACCCGCATTTTCAATTTGCGTTTTTCGTTTGTGAATTTCGGAAACTGGCCATACTTCACCATTAGGAATATGATGTAATGCTGAAACCACCCCCGTAGCTCCTGCTTGTTTTATATCTGAAAGAGAGACGGAATCGCCGGGTCCGTACCAACGCCAAGTCTGTTCTAAAGTTGAACTCATTGTATTCGTTTTAAAATCTTTGGTTCATTTCCTAATTTGAAATTTAATAGTCAATGTAACTTCTTTAGTATTTCTGGTTATAGGCTGAAATATTCTTTGGCATTGTAATAACAAATATCACTTACGATTTTACCTAGCCATTTTTCATCTGCTGGGAGTTCACCTTTATCAACATCCTTTCCTATCAGATTACAAAGGATACGTCTAAAATACTCATGTCTTGGAAAGGAAAGAAAGCTTCTAGAATCGGTTAGCATTCCAACAAAACAACTCAGCAATCCCATATTGGATAGGGTATTTATTTGTTTTTCCATACCATCCTTTTGGTCTAAAAACCACCATGCCGCGCCAAATTGAACCTTTCCTTTACTACTGCCATCGTTAAAATTACCAGCCATGGTGGCGAACGCTTCATTATCAGAAGGATTTAAATTGTATAGAATTGTTTTAGACAATTCATTAGTACTATCCAGGGCATTAAGAAAGCCACTTAAAGCACGCACTTGAGAAAAATCGCCGATTGAATCAAAACCAGTATCGGGACCTAGGGTTGTTAAAAGTCTCTTGTTGTTATTCCTAATGGCCCCCAAATGAAACTGTTGTGTCCACCCTCTTTTATGATATTCCCGACAAAGAAAAAGTACCGTTTTCGCTTTAAAATAACCTACTTCATCTTTTGATAATATCTTCTTTTCTCTTGCTTTTTGAAATAGTGTTTCACAATTAGATACCTCCTTTTCAAAATAGTATAATTGCTCCAAACCGTGATCTGCCAGCCTTCCGCCTATTTTGTGAAAATAATCGATCCTGTTCTCTAAGGCCGATAATAGCCCATTGTAGGTAGCAATACGTTTACCGGTAACAGCTTCCAATTTTTCAATATACGTCATATATGTTACCGTATCTTCTACCGCAAAAGCCTTATCTGGACGAAATGTAGGGAATACTTTAGGTGTATTATGATGTGCTTTGATGCTAACATGATGTTCCAAACTATCGGTTGGGTCATCTGTGGTGCATAAAATCTCAACGTTTTTATTTTTTAATAATTCTACCGTATGATGCGATTTTTGTTGTAAAAGATGGGACGTTTGTTCATAAATTTCAGCTGCATTTTCAGAAGTTAAGAGCGTATCAATACCAAAATAGCGTTGTAATTCTAAATGCGTCCAGTGATATAATGGATTTCTAATGGTATAAGGAACGGTTTCAGCCCATTTTAAAAATTTCTCCTTGTCTGATGCGTCGCCTGTAATATACTTCTCATCAATACCCAAAGTGCGCATTGCGCGCCATTTATAGTGATCTCCGGCTAGCCAAACTTGAGTGATATTATCAAACACCCTGTTCTGGGCAATCTCCATGGGTGGTAAATGGTTGTGGTAATCTATTATAGGTAAATCTGCTGCAAACCCATGATATAGTTTTTTTGCAAACTCGTTCTGTAGTAAAAAATCAGCAGTTATAAATGTCTTCATACCAAGGGTTTAAGCCCGTAATTCTTTGATGAGTAATAAGGTGTCAGCTACTTTTTTCTGTAATCCCTTATAATCTTTTTCGGCCAAAATATCCTTACTGATTAATTGAGAACCCATTCCTACGCAGGTAACACCGGCTTCAAACCAAGCCTTTAAATTGGACGCTTCGGTGGTTACCCCACCTGTGGGCATAATATTCGTCCATGGTTGCGGCCCGCGTATCGCTTTTACAAAAGCTGGCCCATACATAGCGCCTGGAAATAGCTTAATGATTTCGCAGCCCAGTTCTTCTGCCCTATTAATTTCGGTCAACGAACCACATCCAGGAGACCACAACACTTTTCTCCTATTACATACAATCGCAATATCTTCCCTTAAAGATGGCGTAACGATAAAGTTCGCCCCCATTTGCATAAACAAACTAGCGGCCGCTGCATCTGTTATGGAACCTACCCCCATAATCATTCCAGGCAATTCCTTTATCGCATACTTGTTGAGTTCTGAAAATACTTCAAAAGCAAAATCGCCTCTAGCGGTAAATTCCATTAATCTTGAACCCCCTTCATAACAGGCTTTTAATATATTTTTTCCCAATGCAATGTCGGGATGGTAAAACAAGGGTACCATGCCATCCGCTTTCATCACAGAAGCTACTTCAATTCTTGAATACTGCGCCATATATATAGTTTAGAACACTGGTTCCCTTAGCGGGTCCAGTGGTTTATTTATTTTAAACTTTTCTATTAAATAGGGTGCTATCTAGCTACCCTACCAGATGCATCTCCACCCATTAGTTTTTCGACTTCGGAGACCGTAACCATGTTTGCATCACCCATAATAGTATGTTTTAAACAGGAAGCTGCTACTGCAAAATTAAGCGCGTTTTGGTCATCTTCTGGATATTTTAGAAGGCCATAAATCAATCCGCCCATAAAAGAATCACCACCACCAACCCTGTCAACAATATCCGTAATTTGATACTCTGGTGATTTAAACATGGTTTTGCCGTCAAACAATACACCAGCCCAACTGTTATGGGAAGCAGAAATAGAACCTCTTAGGGTTGTAATTACCTTTCTAGCACGTGGGAATTTTTTCATCATCTGTTGACAAACGGATAGAAAAGCCTCTGCTTTAACATGCTCCCCTTGGGTGGTAATGTCTAGCCCTTCTGGTTTGATGCCGAAATGTTTTTCGGCATCTTCTTCATTTCCTAAAATGATGTCGCAGTAGGAGGTAAGCCTAGTCATAATTGCCTCTCTGTCTGCTCCGTAATTCCAAAGCTTAGCACGGTAATTTAAGTCTGTGGATATGGTAACACCCATTTCACTTGCCACTTGAACAGCTTTTAAACATTCATCAGCCGCTCCTTGTGAAATAGCGGGAGTAATTCCGGTCCAATGAAACCACTCAACTCCTTTAAAAACTGATTTCCAATCAATCATTCCTGATTTAATTTCAGCAATTGCAGAATGCGAACGATCATAGACTACTTTACTACCTCGACTAACCGCTCCCGTTTCTAAAAAATAAATTCCTAAACGATCGCCTCCATACACAATATGATTGGTACCTACATTGCGTTTGCGTAGTTCCATCAGTGCACATTCGCCAATGTCATTCTTTGGCAGGCGCGTTACAAATTCAACTGGAACACCATAGTTTGCTAAGGAAACGGCAACGTTAGACTCCCCACCACCATAAACAATGTCAAAACTATTGGTCTGTGAGAATCTTAAGAATCCTGGAGGAGATAAACGGAGCATGATTTCTCCAAAGGTCACTACTTTTTTCATTGGGCTCATCTTTATAGTAAAGCGTAATTACTGTTTAATTCTGGGATAGTTTCTATTTTCATAAATATGCTATTAAAGTACACTTTTGTAAAGTTCAAAACAAGTTAGCTTACTGAAGACCGGTGAGTTTTTAAACTGGCGGATTTGTTTTTACTTAGCTGGTAATTAAATGTTTTGGTAAATCTTCTACTTTTTCACAACACAATTGATCCATGACCTGTTTGAACTGGGTTTTTAACATGGTAATAGTATGATCACCCCCTTGGTTGCCTAAGGCTCCGCATCCATAAAGGAATGACCGCCCCATAAACGTAAACTTGGCACCTGTGGCTATGGCCCTCGCAATATCAGGACCTGACCTAAGGCCGCTATCCATCATCACTTCAATCTGGTCACCATATTTTGCTGTAATTTCGGATAAGGAATTAATGGTCGATTGGGCAGCATCTAGTTGTCTACCGCCATGGTTAGATACAATGATGCCATCAAATCCCAAGCGAATAGCATCTTGCGTGTCTTGTTCGGAGGCAACTCCTTTGAGTACTAGCTTCCCTTTCCATTTATCTCGTATAGGTTTAATTCGTTCTTCGTTTAAACGACCGGAGAACGTTTTGTCCATAAATTGTCCCAGTTGTTTTAAATTAAGTCCTTCAGGTGTATACGGTTTTAGTGTCTCAAAAGTAGGCTGGCCATATTTTAGGGTATTTAGAGCCCAGGTGGGTTTTCCTAAAATTTGTAGGATATTAGTTATGGACATCTTAGGAGGTAGGGCGAGTCCGTTGCGAATATCTCTTGGGCGATAACCAAACGTAGGTACATCGCATAAAAGAACAAGTACAGGACATTGTGCCGCGGCCGCTCTTTTTATAATATCATCCCGTAAAGCATCCTCGGAAGGATTATATAACTGGAACCATGCATTACCTTCCGTGAGTTCGCTGGCACGCTCAATATCCATGGTGGTAACCGTACTTAGTATAAATGGTATGTTGTTTTTATGGGCAGATGTGGCAAGAATTTCCGGGGAATTAGGCCACATTAACCCTTGAAGTCCAACTGGTGCTATACCAAAAGGGGCATCGAACTCCATGCCCATAACCTTAGTTTTTATAGAACTTCTACCACTGTTTCTGAGGTATCGTGGTTGTAACTGAACTTCACGTATTTCTCTGGTATTTCTTGATAGACTTACATCTTCATTGCAACCACCATCTAGGTATTCAAAGGCAAATTT
>CBDUKC010000057.1:0-13513 GCA_965367705.1 uncultured Maribacter sp.
CAGAATTAGGATGAGATTGCCATTGAGGTCCTTACTTAAATGGGACCCATGGCTCATAGCCATAGATCAGCACCTTGCCTAGTATAGATTCAAATATTTATACGCAACACCTTTAATTAATGCCCATAAATACTATTATATAAAGGCTCATACTTGCCTTTTACAATTTTACGTCTCAATTTCATAGTAGGCGTAAGGTGGCCGTCATCTATGGTCCAGACATCTGGAGTTAAACGAAAGGCTTTTACCTTCTCCCACTTTGCAAAATCTTCGTTGGCTGCATCTACTTCTTCTTGAAAACGCGCCAATACTTTTTCGTTCAGTACGATATCCGAATTTTCACTTACCGTAATATTGTGCTTTTCTGCCCAAGCATACAGAAATTCAAAGTTTGGTTGTATCAAAGCTGCTGGCATTTTTTCGCCTTCGCCCACTACCATAATCTGTTCTATAAATCGAGATTGCTTAAATCGGTTCTCTAATAATTGGGGTGCCACATATTTACCTCCAGATGTTTTGAACATTTCTTTTTTACGATCGGTGATTTTAAGGAACCCATCTGAATCTATTTCACCTATGTCACCTGTATGAAAATAACCGTCCTTTAAAACTTCTGCTGTTTGTTTAGGGTCTTTGTAGTAGCCCATCATTACATTGGGGCCTTTACATAGGATTTCGCCATCACCGGCAATTTTTACTTCTACATCATTAATTACCCGTCCTACACATCCAATGCGCCATCCACCGCCTTCGTATTGGTTTACGGAGATTACGGGAGATGTTTCTGTTAGTCCATACCCTTCCATAACCGGGATATCTGCTGCACCAAAAACACGACTCAATCTGGTTTGCAAGGCTGCGCTTCCAGAAACCATAGTGTCTAAATTTCCACCTAAACCATCTTTCCACTTACTGAAAATTAACTTTCGGGCTATACCTAATTTTTTTTCGTACCACCAGCCGTTCTGTCCGTAAGGTTCATACTTTAGTCCAAGTTCTACAGCCCAGAAAAATAGGCTTTTCTTTATACCTGTTAAGGCCGAACCTTTAGCTATGATGCTGTCATATACTTTTTCCAATAACCTAGGCACTACGGTCATTACGTTGGGTTTTACCTCTTTTAGGTTGTCACTGATCTTGTCCAAGCCCTCGGCAAAGTGAATATTGATACTGCAGTATTGGTATAGATACAATATCATGCGTTCAAATATGTGACACACAGGGAGAAAGCTCAACGCACTCGCCCCGGCTTCAAAAGGCACACGTTCTTTACTTGCGATTACATTGGAAACGATATTATTATGCGAAAGCATAACACCCTTAGGCCTGCCAGTCGTTCCTGAGGTATAAATTAAGGTGGCCAAGTCTTCTGGCTTTACTGCTTCTTTACGGGCCTCTACTTCATTTTGGTTGCTCTCGTCCGCTCCTTTATCTAAAACGGTTTGCCAGTTGTTACACTTATCCAGGTCATCAAAGGAAAACACTTCTTTTATATTTTTTAGTTTACCACTAACGGATAGCACCTTGTCCAGTACTTCTTTACAGGAAACGAAGCAATATGTAGCTTCTGAATGGTTTAATACGTATTCATAATCGTCTTCGGAAATTGTAGGATATATAGGCACGTTCTGTGCGCCTACCTGTAATATTCCAATGTCACAAATATTCCATTCCGTTCTGTTCGTCATGGAAATAATCGCAATCTTGTCATTGGGTTTTACCCCTAATCGTAAAAGTCCTCGACTTAGTGCATTGGCTTTATCTATATATTCCTGAGTAGAAGTGGCTATCCATTCGCCATTCTTTTTACTCACTAGTGATTTTTCCAGTTTGAAATTTTCCAATTGATAGTAAGGAAAATCGAAAAGTCGGGTAACTTTTTGCATGTTATGTTTCTTTTATATCATTGCAAAATAGGGAAAGAACACCAATATTTAAAACGAGATTCACAATTTAATGCGTATTAGTTGCAAAAATTCTAATTGTAACCATAATTATTATTAATCCAAATCTTTGGAGATCAACACTAAGGGGCATGCGAGTGTTATGATGACCTACTTTGGTTACTGGTATAGTCAGGTAGGTCGTATAGCTAAGAATGACTACCTGAAATTCGTTTTTTAGTAACTTCATAAATTAAACTTGAAATCTGTAAAAATGAAAAAGTTGTTCGCTCTTGTTATTCTGGTATTTGTTTTTAGTTCCTGTACTGAGGAAAAATCTAAAATACCTGTGTATGCTTGGACCGGTGGTCCTGGGAACGCGACAGACCAAGAGTTAACAGAAAGGTTTATGGACTATAAAGAGAAAGGTATTGATGGACTTATGTATAACGGTGGTCATGACCCGGAGACGTATAAGCGAGTAGGGGCTTTGGTGAAAAATGCGGGGATGGAATTCCATGCTTGGATTCCTACCATGGTGCAGGGTGAAAATCCAAAAATTTCAAAAGAGTTGTACGCTCACAATCGCAATGGGGAATCTGCATTTGATAAACCCGCCTATGTTCCGTATTATACCTTCTTATGCCCCAGTAAAGAAGGAACGTATACATTTTTATCTGGTTTATACGGTTCGGTTGCTGCAGTTCCAGAGATAGATGGTATTCATTTGGATTATATCCGTTTTCCAGATGTGATTCTTGCCGAAGGTCTTTGGGACAAATACGGACTCGTTATGGATAAGGAATATCCCGAATATGATTATTGTTATTGTGATCGATGTACCGGTGATTTTATGAATCAAACAGGTATCGATATCAACCTTGAAGAAGACCCTTCACAAATTCAGGAATGGAAGCAATTTAGATATGATTTAATAACTACGATGGTTGGGCGTTTGGCCAAAGTGGTGCATGAAAAGGATAAAACCATAAATGCTGCTGTTTTTCCAGGTCCTTCCCTTGCGAAAAAAATGGTCCGGCAAGAATGGAACAAATGGGACTTGGATGCGGTGTATCCTATGAATTATAATGATTTCTATTTAAAAGGTCCTGAATGGGTAGGGGAGGTTGTTAAAGAAGAGGTAGCGGCTGTACAAGGTTTAAAGCCTGTTTATAGCGGACTATTTATTTGTCCTAATCCAGAGAATAAGACCAATGAAAACGACCCTGAAAATCATGGGCTTTTACCATCGGAAATTGGTACAGCCATTCGGGTTTCTATGGAAAATGGCGCGACAGGGATTTGTCTTTTTACCCCCGAACGGATGAAGCCTGAACATTGGGAAGCTTTTGAAAAAGCTATCTATACAAAATATGAGTAGCATTAGAAACTCATGTTTGAATTTTCTCATGTATAACGTAAAACAAAGATCTAGTCTATCGTAAAAATCATTTCAGATTTTAATGGTTTGCCGTCCGATGTAACACCTTCTAAAAATACCTTGTACTCTCCTGAAATATCTCCCGCATAGAAAGAAATGGTACTTTTTCCCTTAGGATTCAATTCAACGTAGGGTTGCCAATGCAATGTTGTCCTGTTGTCTAGGTCTTTATCAACTGTTTGGTTCGTATTATATTTTGGGGAATAGAAATTTCTAGCATAGAAAAAACCCGGATGCTCAAAATTGAGCGACCCGCCCGTTTTAGTGCTTGAGCTCGAAGACTCAGTGCCATTCTTAGAATATACTGCAATGACCCCATTGGCTCCCCTAGAACCATAAATGGCTGCCCTTGGGCCTTTTAATACATCAATAAAATCTACATTTGCGGGTAACATTTGATTCAAAATATCACCTCCCACTGGAACTCCGTCCAATAGAATCAAGGCAGAACCAGCTCCTTCTGAACTACTAAATGCATCATTTAGACTTGAAGCCGCTCTTAAATAAACAAATCCCGTTCCAGTTTCAGTTCTTCTTATCGTAAGTCCAGGTACCCTTCCCATTAATGCATCTAAAAGATTTGTAAACCCCATTTCCGTAAAGCCTTCAAAATTGACAGTTTGAGAAGGTGTTCTATACGGTACTATCTTTCTTTTAACTTCATACTTATCTAACTCCTTTTTTTTCTTTTTACCTGCAATAAAAGCTTCTTCTAATTGTATGGTCTTATCGTTATACAAAAATGATAGTGTTGTCTCTTGTGCTTTGTCATAAGCTCCTGTAAATTTCGCAATGGTTTCCGCAGTGTTATTTAATACACCGTGGTTAGGGGAATTTTTACTAGTAGGGCCTATGGCTGGGGAGTTCACGGAATCTAATATGATTTTATAATTAAGGGTAGGGTTTCTTTTCTTTTGGGGGTAATAAACGTTAGCACTTAGTAAAACGTTGGTAGTATCGGAAAAGTTGAGATTAGTAAAGCTAAATTTGCCATCATCGTCTGTTTTTACTCTGTCTTGCAGCATTTCTGTTGCGCTATTGGAGGTCAACGAAACTGATCCCGTAAGTTGCTCAGTAGTGTTACTGGTACTGACTACTTTTCCTGAAAGCGTTAGGCCTTTTTCAGGAAGGAAGTAGTTGGATGATGCTACTAGTTCCTCTTCTAATACATACTGGCGCCATCCTTGGGTACGCATGAGTATATCCAAGTGTTGCTGTCGCTCTGGGTCGCTTGAATAGAAATAATAGCCTGCTTGTTCAATTTCCCCTCTTAGTACAGAGTTCAGCAGTAGGTATGTTTTTATATCCGTCACATGGTTTTTTGTTGCATTTACCGCCACATTGGATACGGATAAAGACATGTCTGTGACGATGGTGGTAAGGTCTAAGGAATCCAAAGAAATTTCCATACTCACCGGCTCTCGTTTTTCATAGGTACTTTTCGCACTGGTAATATTTGCAATAGGGAAGCCACTTTTCTTTTCATGACATAGAAGTCGCTCAGCAACGGGTTTGTTGTTTTGGTTTACCAAGGTGAGCTCTAAAATACCTTCATCTAGAATATCCTTAACTACCTTGACTATGGTCGAATTTTCCTGTTTAATGGCATTTACGGTCAGATTAAACCGTACCGTGCCTCCCTGTTTACCCAGAAGGAGGTAGTCCTTAATTTTTAAATCTTTCGTTGCTCTTAATTCTATTTTATAGAAATCCTCTTGATTGGAAACGGTCATTAGCACACCACTAGTTATTGGTTTGGGCATTTCAAACCGCTTTTCTTTGTTGTTATGCGCTAGCATCGCGTAGTAAGTTCGGTCCACTTTTGGTATAAAATGAAACAGGCCCATGCCCAAATGGCTCGATGCAAAACGCGTCACTATATTTCCTAAATCATCTACTAAGATACCAGCAACCTTGGTACCCTTACCTTTGGAGTCTAGGGCTTTAAAAGCAATGGGATTTAAAAACCCATTGATAACATTACCACCTTCAGGAAAGAATTGAACATCTAATGTAGTGTTGCTGTGGTTTGCCATCTCATCGCTAAGTACTGCTGGCGCATTCACAGTATTAACCAAAATCTCTTTGGTGTAGAATGTACTTGTTCCAAAATTACGCATGTAATTAGTGTATCCCCTAATACTATACCTTCCAGCTATGGATTTAGCGGGAATTTTAAAATCCCCTGCAGCTGATCCGCTCTTCGTTTTAAGCGTACGTTTAGCTATCACTTCATTGTTTGGTCCTATGAGTTCCACATAAACAATTTCACTTAGCGTGTTAGGTATATAGTCTCTGGCATCCATTAGATAGGCCTTAAACCAAATATCTTCTCCTGCCGTATAAAAACTTCTATCTAAATGAAGGTATACTTTTTCAAGAGGGAGTTCCTTTTCCTGTTGTCCATCTGTTTTTTGGGCAAAAGAGGAACTCCACATAAACAGTAGAAAAAAAAATAAACATGAATACAATGAGCGATTGGGGTGGAATTTCATTAAGAATACTCGGATAGCATTTTTCATACCTGTTAAAATAAGTAAGAAAAATTTGGCAAAATTGTCAAAAAGTTAAGATTAACAAAAATTTAATATATACGCAATATATAGGGTTTAGCGCTGTTTTTATGTCACCATATGTATCTAAGAAATACGTGCTTTTATAAATTTGAATTGCCCATTGTGGTTGGACTCATGCTCGCACACATGAAACCATTTGCAGTAATTGTTTGTTGGTCCCCATGGAAATTCTTTATCCACAGAAAGAAGCCATTCGTCATCTCTTTTAGCAAATTCAGTTAATGTGTTTTCCCTAATCGTAGAAAGTTCGTTGAGGTAAAAATCATATGAATTTCCTTTGATTTCTTTTCTTGCTTTGGCTCCCAGTCCTGAAGCTACCGTCCATTTATCACTATCTGCTTTGGGCCAATCTCCCCATTTTTTATCTTCAAAGGTGTGTATTTGATAAAAACGTTCGGTAGCAGCCAAATGCATTAACATGGCACCAATACTATTTGCGCCATCATCCACAAGGTAGTCTAAGTCCGATATGCTCATATCTTTCACTGGAGACAATATTACCATTCGCATCCAATTCATCATAGAAACTAAGGTCCCTATTTGTGGTGTATACCCGGCTTTAGGCCCAACAATGTTTACATCACTTTCTTGAGTAAAGCTAGGCAGTGGTTGCAGATTTGGTGCTGCCATAAGCCCCGTGGTTCCTAGTGTCCCAATCGTGAGTAAGGAAGATTTTTTAATGAAATTTCGTCTGTTGACTGCTGTGGTTTGATTTTCCATTGGTTGTGATTTTCCTTGAAAATACTACAATTAGTGATCGTTGCTGCTTAATGTTATCTTAAAACATTGCATTACAGCATGTTAATTATCAACCATCGGAATCAACTATGCTTCAAAACCCAATCCCTTGCATTCGTAAATGCCTCCAACCAAGGAGAAACTTCATCGCTTCTATCTGTAGGGTAGTGCGCCCAGTTCCATGGAAAGGTAGAACGCTCTATATGTGGCATAGTGACCAAATGTCTTCCTGTTTTATCACAAAGCATAGCGGTATTAAAGTCGCTGCCATTGGGATTTGCAGGATAAGTCTCGTATCCATACTTTGCTACAATGTCATATTGATCTTCCGAATGTGGTAGGCTAAATTTACCTTCCCCATGAGAAATCCATACGCCTAAAGTAGCCCCGGCCAAGCTAGATAACATCACTGAATTGTTCTCTTGTATTTGTACCGATGTAAAATTACTCTCGTGTTTATTAGAGTCGTTATAGGTCATCTTTCCATGCATTTCATGCTCCGGATTAATCAGGTCTAACTCCATAAATAATTGGCAACCATTACAGATACCTACAGATAAGGTATCGGGTCTTGCAAAGAAATCATTAATGACCTTGTTCGCCTTTTCATTGTATTTGATAGCGCCTGCCCATCCTTTTGCACTCCCTAGTACATCAGAATTGGAGAACCCACCTACAGCACCTAAAAATTGAATGTCTTCTAAGGTTTCACGACCCGAAATTAAATCGGTCATGTGCACGTCTTTTACGTCAAAACCAGCAAGAAACATGGCGTTTGCCATTTCACGTTCAGAGTTACTTCCTTTTTCACGAAGGATGGCAGCTTTTGGCTTGGCTGTCCTCTTTGAGTTTATTGTAGGCAATTTGCCATTAAAATCAGTAGGGAAGAAGTATTTTAACGGCTGTTGCTTGTAATTATCGAAACGGTCCTTGGCTAGTCCATTCGCGGTTTGTTTGTCATCCAGTAAATAGGAAGTCTTGAACCAAGTATCACGTAAGGATGTCACATTCAGCCCCATTTCCATACTACCATTTTTAATACGTAAGGTAGGTTCGGACGTTACATTTCCAATTTTTTGAATATCGATTTCAGCGTCTATAAGTAGTTTTTCAATAACATTATCTTTCAACTGAAAAACAATACCTGCATTTTCTGAAAATAACAGTTTAATCGTATCGCTTTCACCTAAACTTGACAAATCCAGATCAGCTCCTAAATCGGTATCGGAAAAGCAAAGTTCTAAAAGGGTTGTTATTAATCCACCAGATGCAACATCATGACCAGCAATGACTTGTCCTTCCTTAATTAAAGTTTGAATTAAATTAAATACCGACTTAAAATAGGCATCGTTCTTTATAGTCGGTGCTTCATTACCAATGGTATTACGTACTTGTGCAAAGGAAGAACCACCTAGCTTGTATGCATCTTTTGATAGGTTGATATAGTAGATGCTTCCCCCATTTTTTTGCAATACGGGTTCTACCACTTTCGTGATATCATTACAGTTTCCGGCCGCAGAAATAACCACGGTACCTGGGGCAATGACATCGCCGTCTTTATATTTTTGTTTCATGGAAAGGGAATCCTTTCCTGTAGGTACGTTTATCCCTAAGGCGATGGCAAAATCAGATATGGCTTGCACAGCTTCATATAGTCTTGCATCTTCTCCCTCGTTCTTGCAAGGCCACATCCAGTTGGCGGAAAGAGATACCGATTTTAGTCCTTCTTTCATCGGTGCCCAAATGATATTCGTTAAGGCCTCGGCGATGCTATTTTTACTTCCAGCAGCTGGGTCAATAAGTCCAGAAATAGGGGAGTGGCCAATACTGGTAGCAATCCCTTCTTTTCCTTTAAAATCCAAGGCCATAACACCCACGTTGTTTAAAGGAAGCTGTAACGGTCCTGCACATTGTTGTTTGGCAACTTTACCACCCACGCATCTATCTACTTTGTTGGTGAGCCAATCCTTACAACCCACAGCCTCTAGTTGTAGTACTTGTTCCAAGTAGTCATGGAAAAATTCCAATTCGTATGCGGGTGCTTTATAATTTCTTTTAATGGTGTTATCTGTCAATATGGTCTTTGGGGAGCTTCCAAAGATGTCGGTTAGGTGCACATCCATCGGTTTTTCTCCCGTAGTGGCAGATTCAAATGTAAAACGGTCATCACCGGTAACATCACCTACCTCATACATAGGAGAGCGCTCACGGTCTGCGATACGCTTTAGTAAGGCAACATCTTCCTTGCCTATTACCAAGCCCATACGTTCTTGTGATTCGTTTCCAATGATTTCCTTGGCAGAAAGGGTAGGGTCTCCCACCGGTAATTTGTCTAAGTCTATTTTTCCACCTGTTTCTTCCACCAGTTCAGATAGGCAGTTGAGGTGGCCGCCCGCGCCATGATCATGGATGGAAACGATGGTATTTCTGTCACTCTCTACCATGCCACGTATGGCATTCGCAGCACGTTTTTGCATTTCTGGATTGGAACGTTGAATGGCATTTAGTTCAATTGCCGAACTAAATTCGCCCGTGTCGGCACTAGATACCGCTGCACCTCCCATGCCTATGCGGTAGTTGTCACCACCAAGAATCACGATTTTATCGCCCGTTGCTGGGGTGTCTTTCAAAGCCTGTTCTGCTTTTCCGTATCCAATACCACCTGCTTGCATGATTACTTTATCGTAGCCAAGTCTTCTTGCGCTTCCTACACCGTCAGTAGCTTCGTCATGTTCAAAAGTCAATACAGAACCTGTAATTAGCGGCTGACCAAATTTATTTCCAAAATCGGATGCGCCATTGGATGCTTTAATTAAAATGTCCATAGGTGTTTGGTACAGCCATGGACGCTCTGCCATGCCTTTTTCCCATGGTCTGTCTTTCTCCAATCTGGAAAGTGCCGTCATATACACCGCTGTTCCTGCAGAAGGCAAAGAACCCTTACCGCCCGCCAAACGATCACGTATTTCACCACCGGCACCCGTTGCAGCGCCATTAAAAGGCTCTACGGTGGTTGGGAAGTTATGCGTCTCCGCTTTTATAGAAATCACCGAATTAAATTCAGATTCTTCATAAAAATCAGGTTTATCTGCTGTTCTTGGTGCAAATTGAACCACTTTGGGTCCTTTTACAAAAGCCACATTGTCTTTGTAGGCCGAAACAATATCGTTATGGTTTTCTAAAGAGGTTTTTTTGATGAGCTTGAATAGCGAAGAAGGCATTTCTTTCCCATCGATGATAAAAGTGCCGTTGAATATTTTATGCCTGCAGTGCTCTGAGTTTACTTGACTAAAACCAAATACTTCCGAATCGGTTAATTTCCTACCCATTTTTTCAGATAGTCCGTTAAGGTAGGTAACCTCTTCATCGCTTAATGCCAATCCCTCTTGTTGGTTATAGGCGGCAATATCATCAATGTCCAGAATTGCTTCCGGTTGCACATCTACTTTAAATATATCTTGGTGTAATTGCTCGTACTTCTGAAAAAGCATGGGATCAAAATCAATATTTTCTTTTGAAGAGCCATTAAACTCCTCAATACGAATTATACCAGTGATTCCCATGTTCTGGGTAATTTCCGTAGCATTGGTACTCCAAGGTGTTACCATAGCGGCACGTGGACCAATAAAAAAAGCGTCCAAAGACGCTAAGGGCTTCTGTGTTGCTCCTGAAACAAGTTCAGGACAGGCAAACAACCAGGTTAATTTTTCTATTTCGGTTGGGTTGATTTCTTGAGCAGTTTGGACAGCAAAAACTTTGGTTGCAATATTCCCGAAGAAATGAATCATATGTGCTTACGTATTGAACGGGTTAGGAAAATGCAAATTTACGATTTAATCGGTGATTTTTTTTGCTGCGGTACCAACAGTTTTCAACCGCCAATGTTGATAGTTTCCTAAAGGATACGTAACACTATGACGCTATGAGGGCTGCGTAGTACACCTCATCTGAAACACCTTCCACATTACCTTGGTATTCCTTTCCACGCAGTCGTGCCACGGGATAGGCTGTGAGTTCGCCATCTGGTAGTGGTGCTATCAACTTTTGAATCCCTGCTTTGTCCACAGCATCCGTAATGGGTTGCAGCCACGCATCTTCTAGTTCTGGGGTTAGAATACATGGCATTCGTGATGCTTTTAGCTTTGGATTGTTATGAATGTGCGTCATAAGGCTGTTTGCCTCAGTCGTAACGATTGAAAAAGTGCGAAGCAAGCCTTTGGTCTCAGGATTGCGCCATTCGCTCCATAGCCCCGCCAAGGCCAAAGGGTGTTGTTCCTTGTCCTGTACAAAATAGGGGTAGGTTTTGCCCGCTTGATGGTAATGTTCATAGAACCCATCTATATAAATGATACATCGCTGGTTTTGGGCGGCATCTCTAAAAGCAGGTTTATCAAAAATCGTTTCTCCTCTGGCATTGAGTGTCGCGTTCCGCATTTTTTTTTGTTGCTCTGTGTCTTTGGTCCAATGCGGAACAAGTCCCCATGTGGCTATTTCAGGAAAATAGGGCGAGCGGTCTGTGTAAATGAAAAGCTCTGGATGGGTAAAGCCGGAAGCATGATGCAGGGGTAAATCGGTTAGCGGTGCAAGTCGTTCGCGGATATCTTCAATGGCTTGGAGGTCCTGATCTTTCTCTGCTCTTTTGAGCTGAGTTTCTAAACTCGCTTTAATGTCGTAACACATACTGTTTTCTTACTAAAAAATTTTACATTCCATTTTATCAACGATAAACTTCCACATTTACGGATCAGGTTTGAAACTATCTTACGCTGTTTCACCATTCAGTTATGTTGGGTTACAACCAAAGCATTAATTTATTTTAGTCATTTCGACCCAAAAAGGGAATATGTTTTTTGAGTTTATTGCATAGAATGGAATCAAATCGCAATCCATTTCTGAAAAATACACATTCTTCATCTCTATGGTATCTGCGTTTTCTTTCGTATGCTTCATTTGTATTACTACGGTATTCGCTTCTAAATACATTTTGCCATTTGCTTCAATAGGCTTAATAAATTTGAATTTTATATCGTAATAACCTTCCTGAATACTAACCTTCCATTTCCCATAAATCTCTTCTTGGGCCCAAATGCCACGCTGTCCTCCAGCATCATTTCTGTTTAGGATAATGGGATTTTCGTGCGTAGTGCCAACGCTAATCCGTGGTTGATTGATGAGATTGTCAGATGCAATCAAGTTGTTATACGTATCATCCAGTTCTTTCTTTAGATCGGCTGCTATCTCTTGGTTTTCTATTATCAGATTATACTGTTCATAGGGGTCCTTTTCAAGATCAAATAGTTCAAAGTCGGTAATGGAGGCATTATAATCTGTATTTCCAACCAGTTTAAAGTTTCCTTTTACAACGGCCATATTATTGTAAAGTTCTGGATAACGTCTTGTCCAATAAAAGAATAAGGACCTATTGGACCAACTGTCTTCTGTACCAGTAATAAGCGGCAGCAGGCTTTTCCCATCTATTGCCGTTTCTTTTGGCACTTGAACGTTGCAGATTTGTGCTATGGTCGGTAAGATATCAATATGAGCAGCAGTTGCCTTAATATCTTTATTCTTTTCAAAGGAAGAAGGATAACGCAAATAAAAGGGCACTCGAACGCCGCCTTGATAAACGTTTCCTTTGCGACCCCTCATCCCATCTACGTATCGCACTTGTTGAGGACCGTTATCGGTCATGAAAATGATTAGGGTATTATCTGCAATATTCAACTCATCCAGCTTGTTAAGAAGTTTACCAAAATTGTCATCAATGTTGCTTACCATCGCATACACTTTTCTGGCATCTTCCTTATCCTTTTCCGTCATTTTTACCTGTGGCCTATTATCGTTTTCAAAACCAGATGAAGGGTCTATGTCCTTGTATGGCTGATAGTATGAATCGGGAACTTGTAGGGGTGTGTGTGGAGCGTTAAAAGCGAGATAACAGAAAAACGGGGTGTCTTTATTTTTTTCTATAAAATTGATGGCTTCATTTGTGAAGATATCGGAGCAGTAGCCAGTGTAGGCCTGTTTTTTATTGTTATGCCATAGTACAGGGTCAAAATAGCTTTTATTACCCTTAAAATAGGTTGTAATATCACCAACCTGCCCCATTCCTCCCGAAAGGTGAATCAAGGATTCGTCAAATCCTTGATCACTAGGTCGACTAGGGTAATTATCTCCTAAATGCCATTTACCAAAAACACCACTTTTATAATCTGCCTGGGCTAGCATTTCTGCAATGGTAACCTCATTCGATGCCATTATCGCTCCTCCATTGTAGGTATCCCTTATCCCGGTACGCAAAGAATAACGGCCGGTCATTAAACTAGAACGGGTAGGCGCGCACACGGGTGAAACATAAAAATTAGTGAAGCGTATATTTTCTGTGGCAAACTCATCAATATTTGGCGTGCGAACGTGTGGATTTCCGGTTACACCCAAATCACCATATCCCTGATCATCCGTCATGATAATTATTACATTGGGATGTTTCGTTCGATTCTGTGCGTTATTAACCATTGGAAGTAGTGCCAGTACCAGAAAGAGAATTTTTTTCATCACTTGAATTTAAAGATGACTTGCGTAGCGCGTATTACGATTGTACTGCAAAAGACAACGTTTTCTATTTCTAAAGTTAAACAAAACGTGCAATCTAGATGGCAGGCGCAAACAATTTACATTAACGAAGACAAAAAATATTGTGGTGCATTACCGATTTTGAAACATAGGTATGAACCGGCACTTAATTATATGTGTTGTCAGCAGTTCACAGTTATTCTTTTATCTGTTCAATCAATTCCAAACATTTTACAACCGTATTTTTGTTTAAAATAGTGCCAGGTGATAAAACTGCATTTGCTCCAATTTTTGAAAAGTCT